>JAGXHO010000090.1 GCA_024636105.1 Trueperaceae bacterium
CTGTCGCGCGACGCCGAGCGCAACGCTGCAGCCAACGCCGACCGCTTCCCGGCCGGCGTCGACGTCGACCCGCGCGGTCGGCACGCGACGCTCGCGCTCGACCTGTTGACCGACCCCGCCGCGGCGTTGCACCACGCCGAGCTCGACGGCAGCGACCTGATCGTCCTCGATCCACCTTCGCTCGCTCGCCACAAGGGGCAGCGGCACGCGGCGCTGCGTGCCTACCGGCGGCTGAACGCGGCCGCGATGGCGGCGCTGCCCGATGGCGGGCTGCTGGCGACCGCGTCGTGCACCGCGCAGGTTGCACCCGACGCGTTCCGGGCGGCGCTCGCGGAGGCGGCGGTCGAAGCCGGCGTCGACGCGCGCGTTCTGCACGAGGCCGGCCACGCCGCCGACCACCCCGTGCCGCTGGCGTTCCCCGAAGGGCGCTACCTCAAGTTCGTGGTGCTGCGGGTCGACCGACCGCGCTGACCCGTGGCGCCCGGCTCACGCGCGGGCCGGGAGCCGGGCGTCCAGCCACGCGAGCACGTCCTCGGTGACCTGGTCGCGCAGCGGGTCGTGGAACAGCTCGTGCGGCCCGTCGGCGTACAGCTCGATCGTCGCGTCGCCCCCGTGCAGCGCACGCTGCAGCTCGCCCGAGGCACCGGGCTGCGCCAAGCGGTCGTCCTTCCCATGCACGATCAGGAGCGGCACGTCCAGGCGCTCGGCCTCTTCGATCGCCAGCGCGCCGTGCTTCGCCATCTGGGTGCCGAGGCGCGCCTTGACGGGGCCGTGGAAGACCGCCGGGTCCTGACGATAGGCGTCCACCTCGGCGGCATCGCGCGACAACGCCGCGACGTCGATCCGCACCGTCGGAAGGCTCGGGAACGGCTCAGCGAGGCGGGCGAGAAGGGCGCGCACCCAGGCGGGCACGTCGGTCCCGTCGCGCAGCGCCGGTGAGGAGAGCACGAGCAGGTCGGCGCGCACGGCGTCGGTCTCCAGCGCGCGGGCGGCGACCACGCCCCCCAGCGAGTGGCCGAACAGCACGAGCGGCGCCTCCGGGTGCCAGGCACGGACCGTGGCGACGAACTGCGCGAGGTCGCCGATCAGGTCCTCGAAGCGCCGCACCTGGGCGCGCGGACCCTGGGCGTAGCCGTGCCCGCGCTGGTCGTAGCCATGGACCGCGTAGCCGGCGCGCACGAACCGGGTCGCGAGCGCGTCGTACCGGCCGACGTGCTCGCCGAGGCCGTGGACCAGCACGATCGACGCACGCGGCGCGTCGTCGTCGGGCAGCCACGCCCGCGTGGGCAGCTTGAGCCCGTCAGCGGCGACGATGCGATCGGAGGCGGTGCGCACGGCGGTCGCCTCGCCTCAGCCGGGCGCGGCGGGCGCCACCTCGTGCAGTTCGAAGGTGGCGTCCTCCATGACCGGGTTCGAAAGCACCCGCTCGACGACGCGCGCCAGCTGCGCCTCGACCTCGGCGCGCTCGCCCGTGAGCGAGAGCTCGATGCGCTTTCCCACGCGCAGGTCGCCGACGTTGGCGTGCCCCAAGCGATGGAGGGTGGCTTCGACCGCGCGCCCCTGCGGATCGAGGATGGCGCGGCGCAGCATCACGTTCACGACGGCGCGGAACTCAGGCATCGGCGGGCTCCTCGTGGAGATGGTCGTGGTCGTCGTACTCGGGGAGGTCGAGCTCGGCGCCGACGCTGGCTTCGAGCCGCCGACGCACCTCCTGGTAGGCCTCTTCGACCTTCCCGAGGTCGCGGCGGAAGCGGTCCTTGTCGAGCTTCTCGCCGGTCTCGGCGTCCCACAGCCGGCACGTATCGGGGCTGATCTCGTCGGCCAGCACCATGCGGCCATCGGCATCGACCCCGAACTCGAGCTTGAAGTCGACGAGGTCGAGCCCCGCCACCGCGAAGCGCGCGACCAGGAAGTCGTTCACCGCCGCCGCGAGGTCGAACAGCTCCTCGAGCTCGTCTTCGGTGGCGTGGCCGAGGGCCACCGCGGTGGCCGCGTTCATCGGCGGGTCGCCGAGCGTGTCGGACTTGAGGCAAAACTCGATCACGTTCGGGTCGAGCGGCAAACCCTCCTCCACGCCGTAGCGCTTGGCGAAGGTGCCCGCGGTGCGGTTGCGCACGATGACCTCGACCGGGACGATGCGCACGTGCTCGACGAGCTGGTCGCGCGGCCCGAGGATCTCGATGAAGTGGGTGGGCACGCCGAAGCCTTCGAGCTCCTGGTACAGCAGCGCGGTGATCGCGTTGTTCACCTCGCCCTTGCCGACCACGGTGCCCCGTTTCTCGGCGTTGAAGGCGGTGGCGTCGTCCTTGTAGTGCACGACCACCCGTCGAGGGTCGTCGGTGGCGAAGACCTGCTTGGCCTTCCCTTCGTACAGCAGTTCGCGTAGCGCGGGGGGATTCACGAGGGGAGGATACCGCCGCCCGGCCGCCGGCATCACAGGCCGAAGCGGGCGTACACCGCTTCGACGTGGCGCAGGTACCACGCCGGGTCGAAGGCGTCGGCCAACGCCGCGGCCTCCAGCGTGCAGCCCGGGTCCTCGGCGAGCACGTCCTGCAGCGGCCGCCCGGTGTCCCAGGTGCGCAAGCTGGCGCGCTGCACCACCTCGTACGCGGCCTCGCGCGCCAGACCCTGGTCGATGAGCGCGTGCAGGACGCGCTGCGAGTAGACCAGGCCGTGCAGCGCGTCGAGGTTGGCGCGCATCCGATCGGGGTACGTGATCAGGTCGCGCAGCACCCGCGTGAGCCGCCGAACGCCGTACGAGGCGACGGTCGTGGCGTCCGGGAGCACCACCCGTTCCACCGCCGAGTGGCTGATGTCGCGCTCGTGCCACAGCACGACGTCCTCGAGGCCCGCCGACGCGTACGCCCGCAGCAGGCGCGCGACGCCGGTCAGGTTCTCGGTGGCGATCGGGTTCTTCTTGTGCGGCATCGAAGAGCTGCCGGTCTGCCCCTTGGCGAAACCCTCCTGCGCCTCGCGCACCTCGCTGCGCTGGAGGTGGCGGACCTCGGTCGCGATCCGCTCGATGCTGGTGCCCAACACCGCGAGCGCGTTCAGGAGCTCCGCATGACGGTCCCGGGCGACGGTCTGGTTGGTCACGGGGTCGACCGCGAGGCCCAGGCGCTCGGCGACCGCCGCCTCCACCTCGGGCGGCACGTGCGCGTAGGTGCCGACGGACCCGGAGAGCATGGCGACGGCCACGCCGTCGCGCGCCCGCTCGAGGCGGTCCAGGTCGCGGCCGAGCGCCGCGTAGAAGTTGAGGAACTTGAGCCCGAAGGTCATCGGCTCGGCGTGGATGCCGTGGGTGCGGCCGATGCACGGGGTGGCGCGGTGCTCCACCGCGAGCCGCCGCACCTGGGCGCGCAGCGCGCGCACGTCGTCGAGGACGAGCGCAAGCCCCTTGGCCAGGGTCACGTTCTGGGACGTGTCGACGACGTCGGTGCTCGTGAGCCCCAGGTGCACGAAGCGCGCCTCGGGGCCGAGGCGCTCGGTGAGGGCGCGGGTGAAGGCGACGATGTCGTGGCGAGTGACGGCCTCGAGCTCGGCGACGCGCTCGGCGAAGGCCTCGTCGAGCGGCTGCGCGGCCGCCGCGGCGCGGAGCCGCGCGCCGACGCCGGCCGGCACCTCGCCCAGCGCTTCCCACGCCTCGGTAGCGGCGAGCTCGACCTCGAGCCAGGTGCGGTACTTCTCGGCCTCGCTCCACAGGACCGTCATCTCGGGGGTGGCGTAGCGGGCGATCATGCCGGGACGCTACCACCGCCGTCCGCGAGCAGCCGGACCACCGCCAGGTCCTCCAGCGCCAACCCGACCGACTTGAAGAGCGTCGGTCGGTCGGTCGCGCGCGCGACGCGGCCGGCCAAGACGTCCGCGAGGTCGCCGGCCACGGCGTCCCACGACCAACCCTCGGCCGCGGCCCGGACCAGGTCGCCAGCCTCCGCGCGCGCGGCCCGGCGGTCGTCGACGACCACCTGCGCTCGGCGCACCGCCTCAGCGTCGACCTCGCGCATGGTCGGCAGGAAGGCGCCGACCAGGTCGACGTGCTGCCCGGCGCGCAACCAGGACCCCTCGACGAGCGTCGCTTGCGACGTGGTCGCGACGCTGACGACATCGGCGGCGCGCACCGCGGCCTCGAGGTCCTCGGCCACCGCCACCGCCGGGCGCGCGGGCAGGCCCTCGAGATCGGCGAGGATCGCCGCCACGGTGGCCTCGGCGCGCTCCGGACGCCGACCCCACACCCACACGGTCTCGTACGGACGCACCTGCAGGTGGGCGCGCGCCATCCACGGCGCCAGCGCCCCGGTGCCCACGACGAGCAGCGCGCGTGGCGAGGGCGCGGCGAGCACGTCGGCGGCGAGCGCCGAGACGGCGGAGGTGCGGAGCTTGGTGAGCAACCCCGCCTCGGTCGCGAGCGTCGGTGCGCCGTCGGGCCCCATGAGCGTGTACCAGGCCTGGACGCTCGGCCGGCCCGCCGCGGCGTTGGCCGGCAGCACGCTCACCTGCTTCACGCCGAACCAGCCGTCGTCGCTGGCGCAGGGCATCGTCAGCCAGGCGCCGCCATCGGGAGCTTCGAGCTGCACGCGCTCGGCGACGCGGTAGCGGGCGGGGTCATGGAACGCGGCGCGAAGGGCGTCGAAGACGTCGTCCCAGGCGAGCCGCGCGACGTCGTGGTCGCGGAGGAGGCGCATGCCGCAGGGTACCGGTCGGTGCGCCCGAGCGTGCCGCAGGACGCCTGGGCACCGGCCAAGCGCCCGGTCCGGCGTACCAGGGGCGAGTGGTAGACTGGCCCGTTGCCGCGGCGTCCACGCCGCGCGGACCACAGCGCGCCGACCGCACCGAAGCACGCCTCGAGGCGATCCGTGCGCCCCGCAGGAGGGGCCCCCTTGAACGAAGGCCACGTCGTCCCCGTCCAGATCACGGACGAGATCAAGTCGAGCTTCATCAACTACGCGATGTCGGTCATCGTCGACCGCGCGCTGCCGGACGTCCGCGACGGCCTCAAGCCGGTGCAGCGGCGCATCCTCTACGCCATGAACCAGGCCGGCCTGGCCAGCAACCGCAAGCACAGCAAGTCCGCCGGCGTGGTCGGCGACGTGCTCGGCAAGTACCACCCCCACGGCGACAGCGCCGTGTACGACGCCATGGTGCGGCTCGCGCAGGACTGGAACCTGCGCTACCCGCTCATCCACGGCCAGGGGAACTTCGGGAGCATCGACGGCGACCCGGCGGCCGCGTACCGGTACACCGAGGCGCGCCTCACCCCCGCCTCCGAATCGCTGCTCGCCGACCTCGACAAGGAGACGGTCCCCACCAAGGCCAACTTCGACGACACCACCATCGAGCCCGAGGTGCTCCCGTCCGCCATCCCCAACCTGCTCGTGAACGGCGCTGCAGGCATCGCGGTCGGGATGGCGACCAACCTCGCGCCCCACAACATGACCGAGATCGTCGACGGCCTGATCGCGATGATCCACGACCGCGAGATCACGGTCGAGGGGCTCATGAAGTACGTCAAGGGCCCCGACTTCCCCACCGGCGGCGTCATGTCGCGCGAGGGGATCCGGGCGGCGCTCGAGACCGGCCGCGGCAGCATCCGCGTGCGCGGCAAGGTGCGCTTCGAGGAGCGCAACGGACGCCATTCGATCATCGTCAACGAGATCCCGTACCAGGTGAACAAGACCTCGTTCATCCAGACGGTGGCCTCGCTGGTGCGCGCCAAGAAGATCGAGGACATCTCGGCGCTGCGCGACGAGTCCGACCGGCAGGGCATGCGCATCGTCTTCGAGCTCAAGAAGGGGACGCTCCCCGACCTGGTGCTCAACCAGCTCTACAAGTACACCCAGCTGCAGTCGACCTTCTCGGTCAACAACGTCGTCATCGTGGGCCGCACGCCGCGCCAGCTCAACCTCAAGCAGATGATGGAGCTGTTCCTCGCGCACCGCGCCGACGTCGTCACCAAGCGCACCGAGTTCGAGCTGCGCAAGGCGAAGGAACGCGCGCACGTGCTCGAGGGCTACCTGATCGCGCTCGACCGCCTCGACGAGGTCATCGCGCTCATCCGCGCGAGCCAGGACGGGCCCGAGGCGCGCACGGGCTTGATGCGCGAGTTCGGCATGAGCGACGCCCAGGCGCAGGCCGTGCTCGACATGCGCCTCCAGCGCCTCACCGGCCTCGAGCGCGAGAAGCTGCAGGCCGAGTACCGCGAGGTCATGGAGGAGATCGCCCGCCTCGAGCTGATCCTGGGCGAGCACGCCGAGCTGTGGCGCGTCATCGAAGTCGAGCTCAAGGACGTCCGCAAGCGCTTCGGCGACGAGCGCCGCACCCAGATCGCCGACCTGAGCGACGACATCAGCAAGGAAGACCTGATCGCCGAGGAGCCCATGGTCGTCACGCTCACGCGCGGCGGGTACATCAAGCGCACGCCGGCGGCGTCGTACCGCGCCCAGGCGCGCGGCGGCCGCGGCGCGACCGCGCAGAAGACCAAAGACGAGGACGTCAACTCCCTCCTGTTGGTCGGGAGCACCCACGATTACCTGCTCTTCTTCACCGACCGCGGGCGCGTCTTCCGCGAGAAGATCTACGACCTCCCCGAAGCCGATCGCGCCGCGCGCGGCAGCCATGTGCGCAACCTGCTCCAGCTGTTCGACGACGAGTCGGTGCAGACGGTGCTGTCGATCCAGCGCCTCGATCAGCCGGGGACCTTCGTGTTCGCCACCCGCAACGGCGTCGTCAAGCGCACTCAGATCGTCGAGTACGCGAACATGCACTCGGGCGGGCTCATCGCGATCAACCTCCAGGAGGACGACGCGCTCGTCGCCGTGCGCATCACCGACGGGCACGCCGACGTCGTGCTGGCCACGGCCCAGGGCCAGGCCATCCGCTTCGACGAGGTGCAGGTGCGCGAGACCGGGCGCGCCACCCAGGGCGTGATCGGCGTGCGCCTCCGCCGCGGCGACCGGGTCGTCAGCCTCGCCGCCGTCCCCGGCGTCGACGATTCGGGCGTGCAGCTGCTCGCGATCTCGGAGCGCGGCTTCGGCAAGCGCACGCCGGTGGACGAGTACCCGCGCCAAGGGCGCGGCGGCCAGGGCGTGCTCACGCTGCGCGTCACCGCCAAGACCGGTGAGCTGGTCAACCTGTGGCCGGTCGCCGGCGGCGAAGAGGCCTTCGTGCTCTCCGAGGGCGGCATCCTGATCCGCACCAAGGTCGACAGCGTCAGCACCTACGGGCGCGCCTCGCAGGGCGTCACGATCATGAAGCTCGGCGACGGCGACCGCGTGGTCCAGGCGATCGTGCTCCCGGCCGAGGAGCAGGTCGAACAGGCCATCGTGGGGGGCCGGCCGCTGCAGAGCACCGATCAACCCGACGTCGCTGGTGCGCCCGGTGCCACGGGTTCGCTCGAGCCATTGCTGATCGATGAGGACGAGTTGGACGGTTCGGAGGACGGCGCTTGACGCTGCGGCCGAGCATCGTGCTCGACTGCGACCCGGGCCACGACGACGCGATCGCGATCGCCGTGGCGGGGCGGCACACCGACCTCCTCGGCATCACCACCGTGGCCGGCAACGTGCCGATCGAGCTCACCACCCGCAACGCCCTGGCGATGGTGGCGGTGCTCGGGCTCGGCGTGCCGGTGCACCGCGGCAGTGCCCGCCCGCTGGTGGCGGAACCGCGGACCGCCGAGTTCATCCATGGCGCCTCCGGGCTCGCTGGCCCCACGCTCCCGGAGGCGTTGCCCGAGCTCGCCTCCGAGGACGCGGTCGGCTTCCTGATCGATGCAGTGCGATCGAAGCCGGGTCAGGTGTGGATCGTCGCCACCGGACCGCTGACCAACGTCGCCACGGCGCTGCAGGCCGCGCCCGACCTCGCCGAGGCGCTGGCCGGCATCGCGCTCATGGGCGGTGGCATCCCGTTCGGCAACGTCACGCCGGCTGCAGAGTTCAACGTCCTGGTCGATCCCGAAGCCGCCGACGTCGTCTTCCGCAGCGGCGCCCGGCTCATCATGGCGGGCCTCAACGTCACGCACCAGTGGCGGATGGGGCCGGACGAGGTCGCGCGGGTGCGCGCCACCGGCGGCCGCGTCGCCGGTTTCTGCGCCGAGCTGCTCGCCTTCTACGGAGCCGCCTACGCGCGCGCCTTCTCGGGCGTCGCGGAGGGTCCGCTGCACGACCCGTGCGCGGTCCTCGCGCTCACCCATCCGCACCTGTTCGACGTCGTGCCGCACCACGTGGTGATCGAGCTCACCGGCACCCACACGCGCGGCATGACCGTCGCCGATCTGCGCGGCGTGCACCACGCGGCGCCCGCCAACGTCGAGGTGCTCACCCGCATCGACGCCGCCGCCGCCACCGACCTGCTCGTCGATACGATCGCCAGCTACCCCTGAGGGCACCGGTCGAGGGCATCCGACGCGGCCCCACGGCGTGCGCGAACCCGGCCCCTACCGCCCCACGCCCGCCGCTTGGGTACGATGCCCTCGGTGGTCGAGTTCCAGCACGTCACGAAGACCTACGCGCGGACCCACACCCACGCGCTGCGGAACGTCGACTTCCGCATCCGCAAGGGGGAGTTCGTCTACATCACCGGCCACTCGGGGGCGGGCAAGAGCACGCTCTTGGCGCTCGTCCTGAGGCGCACGGTCCCTTCGGAGGGGGCCGTGGCGATCGCCGGCCAGGACCTCGCCAAGCTGCGCGAGGGGCAACTTCCGCTGCTCCGGCGCCGGATCGGCATGGTCTTCCAGGACCATCGGCTGCTGCCGAAGCTCTCCGCGACGGAGAACCTGACCTTCGCCCTGCGCGCCACCGGCACCCCCGGCAACCTGGAGCAGAAGGCGCTCGCGGCGCTCCGCCTGGTGGGGCTCGCCCACAAGCGCAAGGCCTTCCCCATCGAGCTCTCGCTGGGGGAGCAGCAGCGCGTTGCCATCGCGCGCGCGCTGGTGACCAACCCGCCGCTGCTGCTCTGCGACGAGCCCAC
>JAGXHO010000091.1 GCA_024636105.1 Trueperaceae bacterium
GCCACCGCATCGGCGTGCTCGCCTCGGCCCACAACGTCCGGGTAGCGCCGCACGTATCGATCGGCAGCGCCATCCACGTCATCGCCTCGCTCCACTGGGCGGCAAGCGAACGCCAGGCCTTCGTCCACGAGTTCCCCGTGTTCGCCAACCCGTTGGTCGACGACCTGCTCGTCGAAGGTATCGACTGGCGTGCGGGCTACCTGCACGTGAGCGACCGCCCCGGCCTGGGCGTGACGGTGAACGAGGACGTCGTGGCGCGCTACCGGGTCGCGTGACGCGGCGCCGGCCGGAGGAACCGACATGAAGATCGTCGACGTCGAAGCCATTGCGATCTCCGCACCCAACCCGGCCGGGACGTACTGGGGCAAGGCCACGTGGGGCGCCGGCACCGGCGCCGTGCCGAGCCCGACGGCCCACTGGCAGGAGACCCGCTTCCCGCACCCAGGACGGATGCGACCGTCGTACGCCACCGGGATCGACACCTGCCTCGTGCGCATCGAGACCGACACGGGCATCGTCGGCTGGGGCGAGGCGAAAGCCCCCGTGGCCCCGCGCGTGGTGCGCACGATCGTCCACGACCTGCTGCGCGACCTGCTGATCGGCGCCGACCCGCGCGACGTCGAACCGATCTGGGAGACGCTGTACGCCTCGATGCGACTGCGTGGCCACGAGAGCGGCTTCTTGCTCGAGGCGATCAGCGGCGTCGACATCGCGCTCTGGGACGTCGTCGGCAAGCACTTGGGCGAGCCCGTCCACCACCTCCTCGGCGGCGGCTACCGCGATCGGGTGCCGGTCTACGCCTCCGGCGTGCCCGCCACCCGCGCCGGAGACGGCGAGGCCGACCACCAGCGCATGCTGGACGCGGCCGCTGGCGCCGTCGAGCGTGGCTTCGGCGCACTCAAGATGGCGAGCGGGCTGGGCGCCGAGGCCGACGTCGCGT
The DNA here is from genome assembly GCA_024636105.1 of Trueperaceae bacterium. The sequence continues at coordinate 941 of JAGXHO010000091.1, forward strand.
CGGTCGCCGCGGTGCGCGCCCACGTCGGTCCGGACGTCGAGGTCTACGCCGACGCCGCCGGCAACTACGACGTGCCCACGGCCGTACGCGTGGGGCGCGAGCTCGAGCGGCTGGGCGTCGGCTTCTTCGAGGCCCCGCTCCCGCACGAGCACGTCGAGGGGTACGGCGAGGTCGCACGCGCCCTGGCCATCCCCATCGCCAACGACGTCATCACCAACCGCTACCAGGTGCTCCGCTACCTGCGGGCCGGGGGCCTCGACCTGGTCCAGCCCGACGTTTGCCGCGCGGGCGGCTTGACGGAACTGCGCCGGATCGCGATCCTCGCCGACACCTTCGGAGTCGCCTGTACCCCCCACGTGAGCATCGGCTCGGCGATCCACTTCGTCGCCTCGTTCCACGCGGCCGCCGCCATGCCCAACCTGGTCCGCCACGAGTACTGGATGGGCGAGAACCCGCTCGGCGACGCCCTGTTGGTCGAGCCCGCGCTCGGTCTGGTCGACGGTTGCGTGCGCGTGCCCCAAGGACCCGGCCTCGGCATCGAGATCGACGAGGCGCGCGTGCGCGCGCTGGCGGTCGCATGACCGCGCCCCGCGCCTACGCGGTGGTCGACTCCGGCACCACGACCACCCGGCTCCGGCTCTGGGACGGCACGGACGTGCGCTGGTCCGGCAGCGTCGCGGCCGGCGCCCGCGACACGGCCATCAGCGGCGCCCCGACCGCGATCCGCGCGGCGGTCGCCGACCTACTCGCCCAGGCGACCGAGGCCTGGGGTACGCGCCCCGATGCGGTCATCTGCTCCGGGATGATCACCTCGAACCTCGGGCTGCACGAGGTGCCGCACCTGCTGGCCCCCGCCGGGCCCGCCGAGCTCGCCGCCGGCATCGTCCGCGTCACCTTCCCCGACCTGGGCACCATCGCCTTCGTCCCCGGCATCAAGACGCTCCCGGGCGCGCTCGCGCTCGACGCGCTCGACGCCGGCGACCTGCTGCGCGGCGAAGAGGCCGAGGTCACCGGGCTGCGCGCCCGCCTCGGGCTCACCGAGGCCGCCACCTTCCTGCACTTCGGCTCGCACCACAAGGCCGTCGACGTCGACGCCGACGGGCGCATCACCGGCTCCCGCACGGCCGTCACCGGCGAGCTCCTGGCCGCCGTCGGCGCCCACACGATCCTCAAGAGCAGCGTCGTGCCCCTCGACGAGCTCGCGCTCGACCTGGACGCGGCCCTGGCGGGTGCCGACGCTGCCCGCGCCCACGGACTGGGCCGGGCGCTCTTCCTCGTGCGCGTGGGGGAACAGCTCGCCGGCCAGAGCCGCGGCACCATGACGAGCTACCTGGTCGGCGCCCTCGCCGCGCTCGACCTGCCGCTCCTGCCCCCCGCCGGGGCGACGCCGATCGTCCTGTACGGGCACGGCGCGTTCCCCGAGGTGCTGGCGGCCCTGTTGCCCCGGGTCGGCCACACGACCGTGCACCGCGTCGACGGCGACGCCTCCGACCGCGCTGCGGTCGAGGGCGCCGTGGCGCTCTTCGAGCACGCCCAGGCTGCACGGTGACCGGCGCGGCGGCGTTCGCGGCCGCGGTGCGCCAGCACCGGCTGGTCGCCATCCTGCGCGGCGTCGAGGCCGCGACGTTGGCAGCGCGGGTGGCGGCGCTCCACGAGGCCGGCGTGCGGCTGATCGAGGTCGCGCTCTCCGAACCGACGGCGCTCCGCACCCTGGAGGCGCTGGTCCGCGTCGCGCCCGACGACCTGATCGTCGGGGCCGGGACGGTCACCACGAAGGCCACCGCGGAGGCCGCGCGGGCCGCGGGCGCGCGCTACCTCGTCACGCCGCACGTGGCGCCGTCGGTCTTCGCCTACGCCGCGCACCACGACCTGGGGCTCCTCGCTGGCGCCCTCACTCCCACTGAGATCGCCACTGCCCGCGAGGCGGGCGCAACCTTCGTGAAGCTCTTCCCAGCGTCGACCATGGGGTCCGGCTACGTGAGGGCGCTGCTCGGCCCCTACCCGGACCTCGAGGCACTGGTGGTGGGCGGCGTCGGCAGCGCGAACCTGGCGTCGTACCTGGACGCCGGCGCGTTGGGCGCCGGGGTCGGCGGCGCGCTCGCGGCCGGCGACGCCAGCGATGGCTTCGCGGTCGCGGCGGCGGAGGCACGAGCGCTCGTCGCGCTCCTCGACGCACGCGCCGCATGATCCGCACGCTCACGCCCGGCGGCGTTCTACGCGGCGAGGGCGCCCTCGATGCGACGGGCGTGTCGGTCGCCCAACTCGGTACCCGCCCGCTGATCGTGCACGGCGAGGTCGGATTCGCGCTCGTCGCCGACCGACTGCGCGCGTCGCTCGCCGGCGCCGTCCCGAGCGTCGCCGAAGTCGCGCACGCCGGCGCGGTTACCGCCGAAGCGATCGATCGGCTCGCGCATCACGCGCTCGCCGGCGGGCACGACGTGGTGGTCGGCGTCGGGGGTGGTCGCGTCCTCGACGCGGCCAAGGGGGCCGCCGACCGCGTGGGCGCGCCGTTCGTAGCGATTCCGACCAGCCCCGCCACCTGCGCGGCGACCACGGCTCTGAGCGTGCTCTACGACGATGCCTGGGTCTGGCAGGCACCGTCGCCGACGCGCGCATGCCCGGAGCTGGTCGTCCTCGACCCCACCATCCTCGCCGCGGCGCCGGACCGGCTGCTCGCGGCCGGCGTTTTCGACGCGCTGTGTAAGGTCGAGGAGGTGCGCATCGCCACCCGCACCGTGCAGACGTCCGACCCCTGGCGGGACGCCGCGCTGGCCGTTTGCGACGCCCTCGCCGCCTGGGTCGACCCCGCCGCGGGGGCTCTGGCGGCCGGGTTGCCGCAGGCGCCGGCCGATCGCACAGCGCTCGCCGAAGCCGTCGTGGTGCTTCCGGGGCTCATCGCCGGCCTCGCTGGCGAAGGGAACAAGCTCGCGGCGGCCCACGCCGTCCACAACGCGCTCACGCGCGTCCCGGATCACCACCGGTCGCTCCACGGCGAGCTGATCGGCTTTTCGCTCCTGGTGCAGGCGGTGCTGGACGGCGCGGACGACGCGGCACTAACCGCGCGCGTCGCCTGGATGGCGGGGCTGGGCCTCGACGCCTCGCTCAATGCCCTCGGGTGCGGCGGTTACGTCGAGGCACCGGAACCCGTTCTCGCGTGGCTCTCGGCAGCGCCCGCGCTCCGACGCGCCTTCCCGGACACCGACGAAGACACGTTGGCTCGGGCGATCGAGCGCGCGGACCGGGCTGCGCGCCACCGCGGCACGGGCCTGGCCCCTCACCCCAACGCCGTCCCCAACCCGTTCAGCACCATCTGAACGGCGAGCATGATCAGCAGCATGCCCATCAGCCTCGCGATCGCCTGCAAGCCGCGCTCGCGCAGGACCCGGTAGAGGGCGGGCGCGGCCAGCAGCACCGCAGCGGTGATCGCCCACGCGACGAACACCGCGAGCGCCCAGTGCCCCATCTCGGACGGCGCGGTGCGCGCCATCAGGATGACCGTGGCCATCGCCGACGGCCCCGCGATCAGCGGGATCGCCAACGGCACCAGGAACGGCTCGCCGTCGGCCTGGTGGCCCATCAGCCCCTCCGGCCGCGGGAAGATCAGCCGCAGCGCGATGATGCCCAACACGATGCCGCCCGCGATGGTGACCGATTCGGACTGCAACCCCAAGAAGTCGAGGATCACCTGGCCGACGAACAGGAACGTCATCAGGATCACGAGCGCGAAGGCGAGCTCGCGCGCGATGACGAACCGACGCCGCGCCGGGTCGACCTCCTTGAGCAAGCTCAGGACCAGCGGCACGTTGCCGAACGGGTCCATCACGAACAGCAGCACGGTGGCGGCGGACCAGATGTTGGCGCCGAAGTCCATGGCGATCCCCCCTCTGCTACCCAGTCGACCGCAGGGCGGTGGCGCTCAGGTGGTCGTCGGGCTCGGCGCGTAGCCCCGCACGGCCTCGCGGTCGATCGCGCACGCACGTCCGTCGGCGTCGAACGGCGATCGGAAGTCGAACGCCCGCGCGCTCGGGCCCGTGGTCGCGAGCTCCGCGTAGCGCGCAGCGGCCTCCGCCCAGGTCGGCTGGTGCCCCTCGTCGATCCACC
>JAGXHO010000092.1 GCA_024636105.1 Trueperaceae bacterium
CGACGAGGTCGAGTTCCACCTCGGCCGCCCCGGCGCCGTTCGTGTGCAGCCGCAGGGACGCGACGCCCCTCGGCGTCTCGATCCTCGCGCCGCGAACCGGAGGGTCCACGACCTCGCTGGACCCGGACTCCACCGGACGCTCGGAACGGCGCTCGACCTCGGGTCGCGCCGCGCCCACGGCGCCGTGGGCGCGGTAGGCGGCGAGCGCGAGCGCGACGCTGCGACGGATCTCGTCGAGCCGGACCCGCAAGCGGGCGAGCGCGTCGCCCTCGGGCCAGACGACGGGTTCGAAGCCGAGCGACCGGTAGCAGGGCTCGTCCAGGCGCGCGTCGCGCACGAGGCCCGCTGCGCGCGCGACCGGGCCGCCGACACCCTCGAGCTCGTCCGCGGCCAGGACGCCGATCCCGGTCAGCCTCCGCGCGAGGAGCGGGGTGCGCGGCACCCGCCGCAGCACGTCCAGGAGCTTGGGCTCCAGTGCGGCGAGGCGGTCGAGATCGCAGCCGGTGCGAAGCCTCAGTTGCCATGCCGAGGCGTGCCGTGCGAGCCATGCGTAGCCGAGGAGGTGGCCGAAGTCCGCCAGCCAGTTCAGGTGGCTCGCGGCTCGCTCGAGTTCGAGCGCCGCGACGTGCCCCAGGTCGAGCGGGGAACCGCCCGCTGCGGCCTCGGCCAGGCGACGGTACGCGGCCGGCGCAAGCGGATGGCGGCGCGCCCACCGTTCGGCGAGGTTGCGCGAGCCGGTCGAGAGGTCCGAGGACGCATCTCGGGAGCCCCCCGGGGACGCGACCTCGACCTGTGCGACCGTATCCCCGTCGAGCCACAGTGTGAGCGCGAGCCCTGAGGGGAGGCCTGGGAAGAACGGTCCGAACGGCGTCTGGACCCGTTCCATCGGCAAGCCGTCGGCCCCCTTCGGAAGGTGCTGGGTGAGCCGAACCATGGACATGAACCCCATGTCCGCACCACCACCCATCGTGGTGTGCTGCATCGCGCCATCGTTCGACGTGCCGTCGTTCGAGGGCCGCTCGGCCGCGGGGGGCCGTGCGCCGTCGTGCTCCATCCCAGCTGCGGCGTCACCGCTCTCGGGTGGGTGTCCTGCAGGTGCCATGGTCCCGGCGTCCGCATCCGCAGGCTTCTTCCTGCGCCGCGTCCGGCGCTTCGGGAGCAGCGCAGCGGCTTCGAACGGCGCGGCCTCCGGCGACCACGAACCCGCACGCAGGAGCCGACGAATGCGCTCGGTCGCGCCCTCCATGCCCTCCTGGCTCATCGCTCCGGACGCGTCCGGACCCGGAAGTGGCCCGATGACTTCAGTGCCGAGGGCGACGATCGCGCGCGGACGCGGCATCTGGGCGTATACGACGGTGGCAGCGGCCCACAGCGCTTCGGGGAGCTCGCCGACGATCAGCAGCACCGCAGCGTGGCGCGGCGTGGCGACCGGCCGCAGCCCCGCCGACTCGACATCCAGCCCACGGGCCCGAGCAACGTCCATGCCGGGCAGGACGAAGGCGTCGAGCTGCGGCGGCACGACGAGCGCCAACGAGCGCAGGAGCCCGCGTGGTGCGGCGTTCCTCGCTCCGACGACGGCCGGACGAATCACTGGCGCCTCAACGCCGCCTGGCTCCAGCCGTACACGAGGCCCAGGAACAGGATCGCGAGGAACACGCCCATGTCCAGCAGTGCGACCATCCCCACCTCGCGGTACACGACCGCCCACGGGTACATGTAGGCCATCTCCATGTCGAACGCCAGGAACAGCAGGGCGAAGCCGTAGTAGCGGACGTGGTAGCGGACCCAGACCGGTGAACGCGACAGCGTGCCGGCCGTGAACGGAACGTCCTTGGCGGGCTCCGGTACCGGCCGCCCGAACGACCGGGCGATGAGGTAGAGCATGGCGACGAAGCCCACGGTGGCGACCGCCATGCCGAAGAGGAGGGCGTACTGCTGCAGTGGGCTCACGACGTAGGCATCCGTCCGGAGCGCCACGGCGATTCGGACGGACGGCGCATAGCCATCCCCGGCGACTCCACGAGACTTACTGCGCCTTTATGTACGCAGCGGGGTTCTGCTCGAACGCCTGTTTGCAACCGGGCGAGCAGAAGAAGTACTCTTCGCCCTCGTGTTCGCTGACGAGCCCCTGGGCATCGGCCTGATCCTCGTCGACTTCCATTCCGCAAACGAGATCTTTCGCCATCTGGAACCTCCAATGGAAACGAATCGATCGGATGGGGAGCCTCACACGGATCGTCGTTCGGTACGGCTAGTTCATCGTATCCGATGGGTCGACCCGTGCCGTGACGTAATCGAGGGGTGGTCACGCCTGCGTGCGCACTTCGTCGGCGAGCGTCGCCCGCCTCAGGTCGCGCAGCGCCGGCGTGCACGCCGCGAGCGTGACCGCGACGAGCCCAACCAGCGTGGCGGCGAGAGGCTCGGCGCGCAGCGCGACGCCGCCCGGCAGGAGCTCCCCTGAGTCGCTCAATGCGATTCGGGCCACGGCCCACGCGATCGGGACGGCGAACGGGACGGCGAGCAGGGAGACGGTCAGCGCTTCGAACCGGAAGAGGCGGGCGACCTGGGCGTGCTGGAAGCCGAGGGCGCGCAGCGTCGCGAGTTCGGGGCGCCGCTCGAGCGCGGTGATCGTCACCGTGTTGAACACGAGCGCGAAGCCGAGGACGATGGCGAACAGTTCGATGAGTCCGATGATCGTTCGGGTGAGGCCGAAGACCCGCGCCAGGTCAGCGTTCTCGGAAGCCCGGTCGTCCACTCGGGCGACGTCGCCGCGGTCCCTGAGGACGGCGGCGACGTCCGTCGCCGCGCCGGGTGCGAACGAGACGAGCGCGGCCGTGACCGGCGGTGGCGCCGTGGGCAGGTCGAACCCCAGGAGCGTGCGGGCGACCTCTCCGACGACCGCCGGTGGCGTGAGCAGGCGTCGTGCGTCCTCGATCGCCACGACGATGGGGCGCCCGAGCGGATAGTCCACGCGACCATCGATCGTCAGGTCGATGGAGGCGAGGGGGCCACGGATGGAGACGTCGCCGTCGGCCTCGGGGAGGCCCGTCGCCAGCCGAGCGCGTCCAGGCGGGGGCACGGGCAGGTCGAGCAGCGACGAGCCGGCTGCGAGACCGACGACGTAGGTGCGTCGCTCGTTCGCGCCGAGAGTCGCGACCACGGGCAGTTCGACGAGCGGCTCCACGCGAGCGACGCCGGCCACGGACCGAAGCTCGTCGACCCAGGCCGGCGACCCGAGCGTGCGGGGCGTCACGCGCACGTCGTACGCGCGCACCGCGCGGACCCGGTCCTCGACGGCGGTCATCTCGGCGAGAAGGAGCAACGGAGCGAGCGCCAGGACGAGGGCGAAGACGATCCCGAGGACGGTCAGCGCGGTGCGCCCGGGTCTGCGCCGCAAGTTCCGGAACACCATCGCGACGGTCGAGGGCAGGCGGCTCGGCGCGCCCGAGCGGGGTCCGCCACCACGCGGTACGGGCGGAGCGGCCGGTCGCATCGCCACGACCGGGGGCAGCTGGGCGGCCCGGAGCGACGGCACCAACCCGGCAGCGAAGCCCGCGACCAGGCTCGCCGCGATGCCGAGGAGGGCGACGTCCCAGCGCCATAGCTCCGCGCCGATGGGCGTGCCGAGATCGGCCGCGAAGATCCGGCGGACGAACCGCGCCAGCGGCAGGCCGAGTGGGACGCCGACGCCGGCGCCGACGGCGGCGACCGCCAGCGGGTAGACGAGGTAGTGCGCCGCGAGGCGCGCCTTTCCGACCCCGAACGCTCGCAGCAGGCCGATGATCCCCCGCTCGCGGTGCACGACGCGCGACACGAGAATCAGGCCACCGAGCGACCCACCGACGAGGAACAACAGCGGAAACACGAGGGCCGCACCGCTCAAGGTGTCGAGGTGCGAGCGGACGTTGCGCACGCTCGCCAACTCGCCTCCGCGTACGACGTCGACGCGGTAGCGGCGCAGGAGCTTGCGGACCGCCTCATCGACGGCGTCGGCATCGGCGTCGGCGGCGAGTTCGATGGCGATCTCCGTCACGCCGGCCTCCCGACCCAGGAGGCGCGCCGCCGTGGCGGGCGGCACGTACGCCACCAGGTACGTCGCCGGCATCGCCATGAAGCCGCGCTCGGGGATCATCGAGAGATGTTCGGGTTGACGCGCGGTTCCGACCACGTCGAGTTCGGTCACGGCGTTGCCCGGTGCGCGAAGGCGCAGCGTCGCCCCCGGAGCCAGCGCGTGGGGCGACGACGCAGTCTCGGCGATCAGGGCCTCGTCCGCGCCCGGTCGGTAGCGGCGGCCTCGTGCGACCTCGAGGCGGCCCACGAGGGCGTCCGCAGCGACGCCCATCACGCGCACGGCGACGCCAGGGTGGTCGACCGCCGAAGCTTCGAAGGCGACGCGTCCTTCGGCGGCCGCCACACCCGGCAGGTCGGCGACGTCGTCCACGACCGATGCGGGTGCGAAGGTCACGCGGGCCACCAGGTCGGGGAGCCCCAAGCGGTCGTACAGGGCGTCCGTCGCGGGTACGAGGCCGACGAACGAGCTTCGGACGCCGACGAACACGCCGACGCCGAGCGCGAACACGGCGACCAGCATCGCCGCTTGACCCGGATGGCGCGCGAGGTCGCGGAGCGCCTTCCGGACCAGCATCACGAACTCCGCGGGCGGCCGACCTCGCCGCCGTGCGGCGAGCGATCGCCCACCATGCGTCCGTCCGCGAGCGTGAGCACGCGGTCGGCGCGGTCGGCGATCGAGGCGTCGTGCGTGACGAGGACCACCGTGCGGCCCTCGTCGCGCGCCAGCCGCTGGAGCAGCGCCAGGACCTCGGCTCCGGTCGCGGAATCGAGGCTTCCGGTGGGCTCGTCCGCGAGGATGACGCTCGGGTTCTTCACCAGAGCGCGCGCCACCGCGACGCGCTGCTGTTCGCCGCCCGACAGCTGGCCGGGGAAGTGCGCCGCGCGCGCGGCCAAGCCCACGCCGCGGAGCAGTTGGGCCACGTCGCGCGGCTCGGCCACCAGGTCGGCGGCGAGCCGGACGTTCTCTTCGGCGGTGAGCGTCGGGATCAAGTTGAAGAACTGGAACACGAAGCCGACCTGGTCGCGGCGGAAGCGGGTGCGGCCGCGGTCGTCCAGGCCGCCGAGGTCGAGCCCACCGACGCGGACGCTGCCCTCGGTCGGTACGTCCAGCGCACCGACCAGGTTCAGGAGCGTGGTCTTGCCCGAGCCGGACGGTCCGAGGACGACGACGAACTCGCCCGCCATGAGGTCGAGGCCGACGCCGTCGAGTGCACGAACGCGCGTCGCGCCATGGCCATACGTCATGGCGACGCCGCGCAGGGAAACGTCGCCAGCGGCCGCAGGCGACGTGGCGGGCGTCCCTTCTCCTCCGTGCGGGCGTCGCGTCGTGGACGCGACGATGCGTTCGGGTTCGGCGGGCATCGCGGTCACCTCCGGGGGCCGGCGTCAGGCTTCGTCGCGGACGGTCGCTACCAGCTGGCGCGCGAGGGTGAGCGCTTCGTCGTAAGGCCGATGCCAGACGTTGCGGCCGAAGATGACGCCGGCGCACCCCGCTCGAAGCACGAGGCGGGCCTGGTCGAGGGCCTCCTCCGGGAGCATGCGGGCGCCACCCGACGCGATCACGAGGGTGCGACCGGCCGCGGTCACCACGCGCCGCATCGCCTGCTCCTGGTCGAGCACGAGGTCGCGGTACGGGCCAGGGTAGGACGGCGCGTTCACCGGGGCGTACGACGGCACGTTGACCTTGACGACGTCGGCGCCGAGCTCATGGGCGGCGCGTGCGGCGTACTCGACCGCGTAGGGCGAATCGCGCCCGCCCGCAGCCTCGATGTCGCGGCCGCGGGGATAGGCCCACACGATCAGCGGGAGCCCGTAGCGATGCGCCTCCTCGCGAACCCGCGCGAGTTGCGCGATGTCGCGGTCCTGCGCGGGCGAACCGACGTACAGGGTGTAGCCCACGGCTGCGGCGTTCAGTCGGAGCGCGTCCTCGACGCTACCCGTTAGGGGACTGAACGCCTCGTCGTCGCTCGGCACGCCCGTCTTGCCGTTGAGCTTGAGGACCAGAGTGAGGCGCGCGACGTGGTCGGGCAGGTACGCCTCGGCGAGGCCGACGTGCGTCGCGATGGCCGAGAAGCCGCCATCGACCGCCAGGCGGAACTGGTGGTGCGGGTCGGCGGACTCTGGTGCGTCGAGGAAGTCGATGGGGCCGTGCTCGAGGCCCTGATCGATCGGCAGGATCGCCAGCCGGCCGCCGGTGCGGTCCAGAAGTGACAGGAGGCGGCTTCTGCGGCCGGTCGGAAGGTGCTTGATGGCGTCGCGGAAGACGTCGGTCATGGGGACTCCTTGGGCGCGCGGACCCTCAGGGACCCGGATCAGCGCAGGAAATCGCGTCGGACGCCCAGCGCTGCGTCCGTCCGGTCGATCGATGCGGTCGCGTCGTCCTGGTCGGATGCGAGGGCGCGGATCGCGTCGACGACCTCGGGCACCACGATCGCCTGGTTGTCGACCTGGTAGGTGTAGAACGCCTCGCGGCCTTGGACCTCCAGGACGTCCTCCCAGAGGGCGACTTCCCACATGTCGCCGCGCGGCCGACCCAGGTCCTTCATGAGCTCGACGGTGCTGTTCAGAGCGACGATGCCGTCGTCCATGCGCACGAACGCGATGCGGGGTGCGGCGCGGAACGCGTCGAGGACCTCGTCGCGGGTCGCATCGCGGGTGAGGCGCACAACCCAGTAGTGGTTGTGCGTCTGCGTATGCGAGGCCTTGGCGGCCATCGTGACGACGTCGAGTTCGGGACGCACGGTGCGCGCGTCGGGTCCTTGGTGGCTCGGGATCTGGCGCTCGGGGACGATGGTGTTCATGATGCCGCCGAGATGCGACTCCCACGGGTCGGTCGCACGGCGCATCAGGACCCCACGGCCGTTCGCGAGCAGTCCGGCGTCCTGCAGCGCGCCGAGCGTCCGTACGACGCTGGTCGTGTTGCACGACACCACGCGCGTGGCGTCGCGCCCGCGCGCGCTGGCGTAGTTCGCCTGGGCCACGAACGAGTGCCCCGTCAGGGCGTGCGCTTCGCCGCCTTGCACCACCACCTTGACGCCTGCTGCGCGGTAGGTCGGAAGGTTCGTGGCCGCAACCCCCTTCGGCGTCGCGTCGACGATCACGTCCGCGCGCGCGAGCAGGTCGTCGAGGCCTCCCTGCACGTCGATCCCGGCCTCCACCATCGCCGCGCGCAGCTCCGGTACGCCGGCGAAGACGTCGTAGCCGAGCCGGCGCGCGGAAGCGATGCGGTAGTCGTGGGCGACGTCGGCGACGCCAACGAGCTGCATGTCGGGCTGCAACGTGATGGCGTCGGCGACGCGCTTTCCGATCACGCCGTAGCCGTTCACCGCCACGCGGATGAGCGGCGAACTCATGACCCCACCTCCACGGTGATCCTAGGGGGGCCAGGTAAAGCTCGGATGAAGACGAGTGCGCGTCCGAGCCGGCACGTCGATCGCGGTGGCGGAGCGATCACGCGAGCGCGAACAGGCCGACCAGGATGACGGTGGCGCCCAGGATCGCCTTGACGCTGCCGCGGTGGCGGACGTGTAGGCGCCCGAGCCGTTGCGCCGTCGGTCGGCTGGCGACGACGCCGACGATGACGATC
>JAGXHO010000093.1 GCA_024636105.1 Trueperaceae bacterium
CCCCAGTGGGCGGCGCCGCGCAATAGATGGCTCAAGTAGTCGGCGTCGGTCGCGAACGGCGTCAGCGAGCGCTCGACCACCTCGTAGGTCGTCGTCGCCAGTGGCCGCGACGGGTCGCCCTCGGGCCACACGGTTCGCTCCACGCGGGCGTACCATTTGTCGGGTCGCCCGGGCACGTACCCTTCGAAGCCGTCGAGCCGCCGGCCGTCGTCCTCGCTCATGGTGTACACGACGCCCCAGACGCGCCCGCCAGGCCGTGGGACGATGTCGGCGACGCCGCAGCGGCGGCGGGTCGACCAGCGGGTGAAGGCGAGCTCGAAATCCGGGAGGAGCGCCCGGTGCAGGAAGGCGGCCGATGGGCAGCGCTCGGCCATCTGCTCGGGATCGAGGTTGGAGCCGTAGGCGAAGTAGTGCATGCGCGCGAGGGGTGCGATAGGGGTGCGACCGACCGCTCAGGTCTGCGTCCGCACCCGCTTGCCGCCCTCTTTGCGGCGCGACTTGAAGACCAGCCGGAACGGCACCTCGGCGAAGCCCAGGTCCTCGCGGATCCGGTTGATCAGGTACTGCTCGTAGCTGCGGGTCACGAACTTCTCGCTGTTCACGCTCATGTGGAACACCGGCGGCGCCACGTCGACCTGACTCGCGTAGTAGATGCGCAGCGGCTTGCCGTGGAAGTTCGGCGGCGCCTGGCGGGTGGTCCAGACCTCGATCCAGCTGTTGAGGTCGCCGGTCGAAACGCGCCGGCGCGCGATCTCGTAGACGCGCACGCTCGTGGCGAGCAGCTCGTGCAGGCCGAACTCGGTGAGCGCCGACGTGTACACCCGCGGCGCGAACGACACGTGCGGCAGGGTCTCGTCGATCAGCTTGCGGCGCGGCTCCAGGTCCTTGTCCTCGACCAGGTCCCACTTGTTCACCGCCATCACCATCGGGGTGCCGCGCTCGAGCGCCTGGTTGGCCAGCCCCATCTCGTGGTCGCCCATCTCGAACGGGTCGACGACGAGCACGCAGACGTCGGCCCGGCGCAGGGCCTCCTCCGATCGGATGGTCATCCAGCGCTCGATGTCCTCGGTCGGTTTGCGCCGGATGCCGGCGGTGTCGATCAGCACGAACGGCCGGCCGCCGAACTCGAAGGCGACGTCGACGCTGTCGCGGGTGGTGCCCGGCACCTCGGCCACGATCACGCGCTCCTCGCCCAGTAGCGCGTTCAACAGGCTCGACTTACCGACGTTCGGCCGCCCCACGATTGCGATGCGGATCGGGGCCTCCTCGGCGACGTCCTCCTCGGGCCGCTCGGGGAGCGCCACCTCGATCGCCTCGAGCAGCTCGTACATGCCGCGGTCGTGGTTCGCGCTGGTGAAGTGGATCTCGCCGAAGCCGAAGGCGTACGCCTCGGAGATCGGCGCCTGCTCCTCGTGGCGCGGGTCGTCGAGCTTGGTGCCGACCAGCCACACCGGCTTTCCGAGCGCGCGCAGCCAGGCGGCGATCTCCTGATCGCCGGCGAGCACCCCCTCGCGGCCGTCGACGCAGAAGAGCACCAGGTCGACGTCGCGGATCGCGCGCTCGACCTTCGAGCGGATGTCCTTCTCCCAGCGGTCGCCCGACCACAACCCGCCGGTGTCCAGCAGCGTGAAGGTGCGCCCGGAGTCGAAGGCGACCGTGCCCTCCTTGACGTCGCGGGTGACGCCCGGGAAGTCGTCCACCAGGGCCCCGCGCCGTCGCAGCAAGCGGTTGAACAGGCTCGACTTGCCGACGTTCGGTCGACCGACCAATGCGACCTTAGGCAAGGCGCACCCCCTCCGTGACGCGCGCCCCGTTCGCCCAGGCGCGTGCGTGCATGCGCGGCTTGCTCGCGGCTTGCACCTCGGCGAGGCGCACCGCCCGGTCGCCGCAAGCGACCACGACGCCCTCGGCGTCCACACCCAGCACCGTACCCGGTTCGCCGTTGCCGTCGGTCTCAACCAGCGCGTGCACCTTCACGACGGCCTCGCCCCACGCGCACCAGCTCCCCGGCCAGCCGGCCACGCCACGATGCCGATCGGCGACGCCGCGGGCCGGTTCGGCCCACCGGATCCGTCCGTCCTCGCGCGTCAGGCGCGGAGCCAACGTGGCGGCCGCGTCGTCCTGCGGGGTGCTCGGAAGCCGCCCCAGCGCCAGCAGGGCGAGCGCTTCGAGGAGCGCCTCGGCGCCCAACGCGGCCAAGGCGGCGAGGAGGGCCGGCGCGTCCTCGTCGGGGGCGACCCTGCGCTCGCGCACGAGGCGCACGGGTCCCGTATCGAGCCCGGCCTCGGTCTGCATGATCGACACGCCGGTGGTCGCGTCGCCCGCGATGAGCGCGTGTTGGACCGGCGCGGCGCCGCGCCAGCGCGGCAGCAGGCTGGCGTGGACGTTCAAGAAGCCCTCGCGCGGCACCGCGAGCAGGGCCTTAGGGAGGATCTGGCCGTAGGCGGCCGTCACGGCGACGTCGAGGTCGAGCCCGGCGAGCGCCTCCTGGAAGCCGGCGTCGCGTCGGAGCCTCTCGGGTTGGGCGAGCGCCAGTCCCATTGCGTGCGCGCGGCGGGCGACCGGTGGCGCCTCGAGCCGCAGCCCGCGGCCGACGGGGCGATCGGGTTGGGCGACGACCAGCCGGACGTCGTGGTGGGCGTGGAGCGCCTCGAGCGTCGGTAGGGCGAACTCCGGGGTGCCGAACAGGGCGACGCGCAGTCGGGGAGCGCTCACGACCGGACCGCTCACGGCCACGGCGCCACGGGCGCGCCAGCGTCGCGGAGCGCCCGGAGGTGCGCCTTGGCTTCGCGCTGCATCTCGGCCAGTTCGGCTCGGTGCTCCTCCATCAGGCGGCGGCGCTCCGGCTCGCTCAAGCGGTCGAGGAACAAGACCCCGTCGAGGTGGTCGAGCTCGTGCTGCACCGCCTTCGCATGGTTCCCCTCGGCGAGGACCTCGTGCTTGCCGCCGTGCACGTCCTGGAAGCGGACCACGAGGCGCGCCGCGCGCTTGACGTCGGTGTAGATGCCCGGGATCGAGAGGCACCCCTCCACATCGACGCGCACGCCGTCGTGCTCGACGATCTCCGGGTTGACGTACACCACGCAGTGGGCGCGTTCGCTGGCCGGCTCGTGCTCCTCGTCGGGGTCGAGCAACCCCGCGTACGTGCCCGCGAGCACGAAGGCGCGTGCGCCCACCCCGACCTGTGGGGCAGCGAGGCCCGCCCCCTGGGCTTCCAGCATGGCGTCGATCATCCCGTCTCCGAGGCGCGCGAGCTCGCTCCCGAACGCGGCGACGGGGCGGGCGCGGCGGCGCAGGGCGGGATCGCCGAAGAGTCGGATGGGAAAGGTGGTCACGGGCGTGGCTCCAGCGGGGTGCGGCGACGCACGGGGCGTCACTCGGCTAAGGGAATCGGGGCGTACGCGACGCTGGCAGTCGGTGCCTCGAGGGCGAACACGCCCGCGGGCAGGGCCAGCGTCAACGGACGAGTATAGCGGCCCCCCGCGGGGATCTCCGTCGGGAGCTGGACGACCGCCTCGACGACGGCGAGCGCGTCGAGCGTCGTGGCGGGGCCGGTGACCAGCACGTTGGGCGGGGCGTCCTGCAGACCGCTCCACCCGGCCGCGGTCGGCGCGACCACCGCGAGCGGCACCCGCCGCTCGACGCGCACGGGTTCGACGGCGATCGTCACCGCCACCCGGTCCGGGGCGACCGTCACGTCCAGGACGGGGCGTCCGGTGGCATCGACCGCGTACGGCGCCACGGTGGTGGCGAGCGCCGTCCGCGCGTCCTCCGCCGCGACGGGCACCACGACGGCGACGACGCGCTCCACGATCGCCGCGCGCCCGCGCACTTGCGCCGTATTGGGGCTGGCGGTCGCGGCGAGGCGTTCGTCCGGCCCCAGCGCCCCGGCGACGGTGACGCGAACCGGGACCTCGGCGACCGCCACCGACTCGAGCGCTCCGATGACCTCGCTCGGTGCCACCCGTTCGAGCACGATGCCCTGCGGTGGCGCGATCGACACCTCGACCTGGAACTCCCCCACGACGTCGGTCAGGTCGAGGACCGCGTCGAAGCTCTCGGGGCGCAGGCGGTCGATGCGGCTGCTCGCCCCCGAGACGGTCACCTCGACCCGTTCGGGGAGCCCCACCGCCAGGCGGTCGGCGTCGAGGCCCTCGACCACGAGCGGGACCAGCAGCGAGCGCTGCGCGGTGGTCGTCGCGTCGGTGGCGACGATCAACCAGACGAAGAGCGCCGCCGCGAGCGCGCCCAGCTTGCGCGGCCAGTGGTCGACCAGACGGCGCGCCCAGGAAAGGAGCCGGTTCACGCGCCGTACACCTCCCGAAGGGCCGCTTGCACCGCGGCGGGCGCGATGTCGACCCGCAGCGCTCCGTCGCGCGCCACCGACACGGTGCCGCGCTCCTCGCTCACGACCAGCACCAGGGCGTCGCTGACCTCGGACAGGCCGAGCGCCGCCCGGTGGCGGGTGCCGAGCTTGGCCGACCACCCGTCGGCCGGTTCGCGGTCGCTGAGTGGGAAGATCGCGCCGGCGTGGGTGATGGCGTCCTCCTTGACGATGACGGCGCCGTCGTGGAGCGGACCGCGGCTCGCGAACAGGGTCTGGATGAGGGCAGCGGTGACCGGCGCGCCGACCACCGCCCCCGGTCGGCCGTACTCACGGAGCGGCGTGCTGCGTTCGATCGCGATCAGCGCACCCACGTTCTGCGACGCCAGCTCGCGCACCGCGGTCATCAGTTCCTGGACCGGGTCGGATCCGACGTCGGGGCGGCGCCGGCCGCGGCCGAAGCGCTCCAGGGCCGCCCGGAGCTCGGGCTGGAACACGACGACCACGGCCAGGAACGCGACGGGCGCCAGGCGGTCGAACGCGGCGCCGGTGGCGTCGAGGCCCAGCTGCGTCGCCAGGAACCACAGCCCGGTCAGCGCGGCGAGGCCACGGAACACGTTCCAGGCGCGCGACCCGATCAGCAGGGCGTAGGCCTGGTAGATCAGCGTGGCGAGCACGAGCACGTCGATGACGTCCAGCAGGCCGAAGCCCTCGAACAGGTCCAACGGGGCGCCTCCAGGGCGGATGGGGGTACGGATCGCGTGCCGTGCGTCGGGAACGTCGTTCCGGTGGCGTCATGGTACCACGGGGTTCACGGGGTACACTCGCGCTGCATGCACACGACGTCGCCGCCCGGCCTGGGCGCTCGTCGCGGGCCGGCCGCCTCGGGCGGGCGGTGCGTGTGGAACAGGGAGGATCCGCTGTGGAACCGCTGCGCCAGCGACTCGATGCCCTCCGGGGGTATCTTTGACCTCGTCGGGAAGCAAGCGCGTCTTGCTGAGCTCGAACCCGAACTGAACGACCCCGCGCTCTGGAACGACACGGATCGCGCGCGCGCCATCAACACCGAGGCCACGCGGTTGCGCAAGGTCGTCGACACCTACCAACGCATCGCCGACGACGTCACCGGTCTCGAGGAGCTCCGCGAGATGGCGGGGCCCGAGGACGAGGGCGACCTGGACGTCGAGGAGTCGCGCGTCTCTGGCGAGCTCGAGACGCTCTACCGTGAGACGCTGTTCCAGGGCGACCACGTCGACCGTGCGGCGATCGTCACGATCAAACCGGGCGCCGGCGGGACCGAGTCCTCCGATTGGGCCGGCATGCTCTGGCGCATGTACCGCCGCTTCGCCGAGCGGGGCGGCTACAAGGTCGAGTTGCTCGACGCGGTCGGCAACGACGCCGCGCCCAACGGCATCGACTACGCGCAGATGATCATCCGGGGCGAGCGCGCGTTCGGCATGCTGCAGCCGGAGGGGGGCGTGCACCGGCTCGTGCGCATCAGCCCCTTCGACAGCCAGAACCGTCGCCACACCAGCTTCGCCGCGATCGAAGTCATGCCGGAGATCGACGACGCGATCGAGGTGGCGATCGATCCCAAGGACGTGCGCGTCGACGTCTACCGCTCCTCCGGGCCCGGCGGCCAGTCGGTCAACACCACCGACTCGGCGGTGCGCGTCGTCTACCTCGGCGGGACGCCGGACGAGATCGTCGTCACGTGCCAGGACGGCAAGTCGCAGATCAAGAACCGCGAGAAGGCGATGACCGTCCTGCGCTCGCGGCTGTGGGAGCGCGAGGAACGCCGGCGGCTCGAGGAGCAGATGAAGGCGCGCGGCGCCCAGAAGGCGATCGAATGGGGCTCGCAGATCCGCTCGTACGTGCTCGATAAGCAGTACGTCAAGGACCACCGCACCGGCGAGATGCGCCACGACCCCGACCACGTGCTGGACGGCGACATCGAGGACCTCATCTGGGCCGGCCTCGAGTGGCAGGCCAAGGGGGCGATCGCTGCGCCCGATTCGGACTGAGGGGGCGGCGGGATGCGCGTCCTGGCTCTGTCGGACGAGGTCTCGCCGGTCGTCTACTCCGAGAACTTCCCCCGCAACCTCCCTCCGTTCGACGTGGTGGTGTGCGCCGGCGACCTGCCGGGCTACTACCTGGAGTTCCTCGCGACCAAGCTGCGCACGCGACCCGTCTACGTCCTCGGGAACCACGCGAACGCCTACCTGCGGAGCGCGGACGATCCGACCGTCGCTCGCCTCCCCGGTGGCTGCACGAACGTCCATGGCGACGTCGTCGACGTCGAGGGCCTGCTGGTCGCCGGCTTCGAGGGGAGCGCGCGCTACCGCCCCGGTCCGCACCAGTACTCGGAGGGAGCGTACGCGCGGATGGCCGCCACGCTCGCGCCCAAGTTGGCGTGGAACCGGTTGCGCCAAGGCCGCGCGGTCGACGTACTGCTGACCCATGCGCCGCCCATCGGCCCGCACGAGGGCGACGACTTCCCGCATCGCGGCGTGCCCGCCTTCAACCGCTTCCACCGCCGCTGGCGGCCGGCCGTGCACGTCCATGGCCACGTGCACCTCAACGGCGCCAACGCTCCCCGCGAGTACGCGACGGCGGAGGGGGTGCGGGTGATCAACGCCTACGACTTCACGCTGTTCGAGATCGACCTCGACGCGAGGCGCGGAGGCGCGCGCCGCGAGCGCCCACGTCGCGGGCATCGAGGCTGACGTCCGACCCGGCAGGTCGGCACGGCCGGCAACGGCCGGCCGCCCGGGCGCGGAGTACCGTGGGGCATGCCCGATGCCGAGCGAACCTTCGCCCCCACCGTGGTCGGCGACGCCACCCCCCGACCCGCCAGCAGCTGGCGCGCGCTCCTCGACGAACCGGTGCTCGCCGGCCGCGCCGTCCCTTGGCTCGCGCCCGCGGCCCTCGACCACCTCGGCGATCCGGACGGCGAACGGGTCGACCTGCTCGTCGGTCGGCCGGTCGCGGTGCCGCGGCTGGCGCGCGGCCACGTGCGCGTGCGCGGCGCGGACCGCGTCGACTTCCTCCACGGGCAACTGAGTCAGGACGTGCGCAGGCTGGCGGAGGAGGCGGCCGCGCCTTCGCTGCTGCTCGACCACCGAGGGCGGCCGCAGGCGGGCCTCACCGTCCACCGTCGCCGCGACGACCTCTACCTCGCCATCGACGACGGCCACGGCGCTGCGGCGCTCGCCGAGCTTCGGGCGCACGTCGTGTTCGATCAGGTCGAGCTCGACGACGTGGCCGAAGCGGCGGTGGGGGAGCGCGGGCTGGTGGCGTTCACGCTCGTCGCGGATGCGTTGGCGAGCGTCGTCCGCGAGCTCACCGCGGCCTTCCCGGCGCTGACCGCCGGCGCCGTCGACGCCGCGGTCGAGGTGGGTCGCACCGCGACGGTGCCGGTCGTCGAGGGCGGGGCGAGCGTGCTGCTGCGGTTCGGGACCCTGGGCCCGCTCGCGGTCGTCGACGTCGCGCTCTTGGCGCGCGACCTCCGCGAACCCTGGCACGCCCTCCTGGCCGCTGGCGTGCGCCCGGTCGGCGAGCGGGCCCTCACGGCGGCGCGCGTGGCCCATGGCGTCGCCACCGTGCGCGCCGAAGGCGCGCACGGTCTGCCGCAGGAGACGGGGCTAGCCGACCGGGTGCATCCGCGCAAGGGCTGCTACTTGGGGCAAGAGATCATGGCGCGCGTCGAAGCGCGCGGCCGCCTGCGCCGGGGCCTGTACGGCCTGGCGCTCGACGGGCCGCTGCCGGCGCTGGGGTTGGCGGCGGCCTGGCGCGTGGAGGACCTCGACGGCGCCACGGTCGGAGCTGTCGGCAGCGCGGCCCCCGCCCCCGATGGCGACGGTTGGTGGGCGCTCGCGGTGCTGCGCCACGACGCCGCCGAAGCGGCCGCGGACGCCGCCGGCTTCCCGTGGCGGGTGCGCCCCGATGGCGACGTCCCGCCGCTCGGTCCCGACGCGGTGGGCGCGGCGCTGAGGCCACTCTGACCCGGGTTCGCGCTGCGGTCCTTCGTCGGGACCCGCCTCGTCGGACCCGTTCCGCGCCGGTGCGGTACGCTGCGAGTCGCTCGCACGGAACCCGCTCCCCATGATCCAGCCACCCATCCGCGTCCTCATCGCCAAGCCTGGCCTCGATGGCCACGACCGTGGCGCCAAGGTGGTCGCGCGCGCGCTGCGCGACGCCGGCATGGAGGTCGTGTACACCGGTCTGCGCCAGAGCGCCGACGCGATCGTGGTCGCGGCGCTCCAAGAGGACGTCGATGCGGTCGGCCTCTCCGTGCTCTCCGGATCGCACCTCCACCACTTCGCCGAGGTCGTCTCGAAGCTGCGGCGTCAGGGGTTGGACGACGTGCTCGTGTTCGGCGGCGGCATCGTCCCGGACGCGGATCGTCCTGAGCTGGAGCGCCTGGGCGTCGGGGCGGTCTTCGGACCAGGCACGGACACCCACGTGGTGGTCGCGTACCTCGAGCGCGAGGTCGCCGACCGCCGTGCCGGTGGTTCCCGATGAACCCAAGCGGCCCTTCCTTCGCGACGCTCGACCGTACTATCCTTCTCGGGATGCGCCGTACCGGGGCCAAGCGCCCGTGAACCCTCGCGCCCCGACCGCGCACGCCGTCCGGATCGTCGCGCTGTTCCTGCTCCTCCTTCTCGCGCCGGCCGCCGTGGCCCAGAGCTTCGCCCTCGTCGAAGTGCGCCCCGGCGACGCGGTCGGCACCATCGCGCACCGCTATGGCGTCGACGTCGACGCGTTGTTGGACGCCAACGGCCTCGGCAGCCACTTGATCCGACCGGGTGACGTCCTGAAGGTCCCGCTCGTCGAAGCCCGAGGTGGCTTGGCCGAGCCTGCGCCCGAACCGCCCCCCGGCTTCCGACGCCACACCTTGGCGGGGGGCGAGACCCTGTCCGAGGTCGTGGAGCGCTACGGCATCTCCATGGCGGCCCTCGTCGGCGCCAACCCCGACCTGTCCTCGCTCGATCGGCTTCCGGTCGGCGTGGAGTTGCTGATCCCGCCGGGCGAGGGGTTGGTGGTGGCTCTGGAGTACGGCGTCGAGCTGACCGACCTGCTCGCGGCCTACGGCGCGGACCCGGCGACCGTCGCGCGCGCGAACCAACTGCGGGGCCCGCTCGACCTGCGCCCCGGCATGCTCCTGTTCCTGCCGGGCGTCGCGCCGGTGGCGGCGCTCGAGCGGCTGGCGCAGGTGCGCGAGCTCGAGAACACCTACGTCTGGCCGCTGCATGGTCGCTTGACGTCGTACTACGGCCGCCGCAACCTCGGCTTCGGCACCGCGGCGTTCCATCGTGGCCTCGACATCGCCGCCCCGACCGGGACCACGATCGTCGCCGCCCGTACGGGGACCGTCACCTTCGCCGGGTGGTCGGACCGCGGGTACGGCAACCTGGTCAAGATCCGCCACGCAGGTGGCGCCGAGACGTGGTACGCGCACGCCAGCCGCGTTCTGGTCCGGGTGGGGCAGAGCGTGTCGCAGGGAGAGCCGATCGCCCTCGTCGGTTCCACGGGCCTGTCCACCGGTCCGCACCTGCACTTGGAGCTGCACGTCCAGGGGATCGCGATCGACCCGCTCGCCGAACTGCGCTGAGGAGCACCGCACGACGCGCGCCGCATCCCAGGCTCGGGATGCGGCGCTGCCTGTGAAGGCCATCGGGCAGGGCCCGCGGGTCCGCCGTCAGGCCGCGGGTTCCTGGTAGAGCAGGCGCCCGCACGACGGGCAGCGCACGACGCCCTGTTGCTTGCGCACCTTCTGGATCACGTGGATGGGGAGCTGGACGTGGCACCCGCCGCAACGCTTGCCGTCCTGCAGGCCGACGAGCGCGAGCCCGCGGCGCGCTTTGCGCACCTGCTCGTACTGACGCAGGAGCATCGTCTCCACCGTGGTCGCGAGCCGATCGCGGCGATCGGCGATGTCGGCGTCACGAGCGTCGACTTCGGCGACCCGGGCTCGTTCGAGCTCCTCGGAGGCATCGAGCTCGGGCTCCACCTCGTCGAGCTGCGCCTGCAGTGCGGCGAGCTCGGTCGCCCTTGCCTCGAGCCGCTCCATGAGCGGCAGGGCGTCCTCTTCGACCTCCTGCGCGCGGGTCGCGAACTGCAGCTCCTGGTTCTGGAACTGCGACATCTCCTTGGCCGTCGCGGCGCGCAGCGCCGATTCGGACGCCGACTTGCGGCGCTCCTGCAGCGTCTTGAGCTCCAGGTCGGCAGCGGCCACCTGCCTGCGCAGGTCGTCGTGGTCGGCTTTGACGCGGTCGCGTTCGGTTTCGAGCTCGGCACGCCGCTTCCGCGATGCCAGCAGCTCTTGGGGGGTCTCGCCGCGCGCAGCGGCGAGCGCGTCGCGCTCCAGATCGAGGCCTTGGACCTCGCTCAGGGTCTCGAGCATGCGGCCTCCTGAACGGCGACCGCCCCACGCGTACGGATCGCGAGGGGCGTCGGATGAGGCGGGTGGGGTTCGTTCTTCACGTCCCGCAGTGTAGCACCGGTCGGAGCGGCGGCCGTCCGGGATACACTCGCGCCGTGATCGAGGATTCCGTCGAGGGCTTCGTCGCCCGCTGGCGCACCCATGCGGTGCGCGCCATCGCGTTCGCCCGAGCCGAGGGGAGCCCGTTGCTCGAGCTCGGGATCGGCGACGCCGTGGTGCAGACGCTCGAGCGGACCGGTCCATACCTCGCGCCCACGGGTCCCGTCCGGGTGGTGCTCCACGCGATGACCCGCGGGTTCGACCCGGCGGAGCCCGACGAGCGCCGGCTGGAGAGCTCGGGGCTCGGTCGCGTCGAGGTCGCCGGTGCGGTCGTCGAGCGCGACGGCGCGGTCGTCGTGATCGACGCCGGGTACCCGGTGGTCGTCGGGCTCGACGATCCGGCGGGCGAAGCCGTGCCCCCCGGGGTCGGTGCCTGGGTGAGCTGCATGAGCCTCGCCCCCGTGCACGCCTTCGTGTTGCCGCCCGAGCGGGCGAGCGTCGCCGGCGTGCCGACCGACGAGCTCGTCTGAGGACGCTGCTTCGTGCCGCACGGGTTCAGCCCCGCCCACCTGCCCGTCCCGCTGCCGCCCGGGCACCGTTTCCCGATGACCAAGTACGCGCTCTTGACCGAGCGGCTCCGCTGCGATGGGTGGACGGTCGCACCGGCGCCGCTCGCCCGCGACGCCGACCTGGCGCGCGCCCACGACCCGGCGTACCTGGGCGCCGTCGCCGGCTGCGCCCTCGATGCCCGCGCGGAGCGGCGCCTCGGCTTCCCGCAGAGCCCGCAGCTGGTGCGCCGCTCGCAAGCATCGGTGGGCGGCACGCTCGCGGCGGCGCGCTGGGCGCTCGCGCACGGGCTCGGCGTGTCGCTCGCCGGCGGAACGCATCACGCGTTCGGAGACCGCGGTGAGGGGTTCTGCGTCTACAACGACCTGGTCGTCGCCGCGCGCACCCTCCTCGACGAGGGCGCGGTCGGCCGCGTGCTCGTCGTCGACCTCGACGTCCATCAGGGCAACGGAACGGCTGCGATCTGCGCCGGCGACGAGCGGGTGGTGACCTACTCGGTGCACGGCGCGCGCAACTACCCGTTCGTGAAGGAAGCGAGCGATCTCGACGTGCCGCTCGACGACGGCACCGACGACGCCGCCTACCTCGAGGCGCTGGAGCGCACGCTGCCGCCGCTGTTCGCCGCCGTGGCGCCCGACCTGGTGCTCTACCAGGGGGGCGTCGACGTCCTGGAGGGCGATCGCTTCGGGCGACTGACGCTCACCGAAGCGGGCGTCGTCGCGCGCGACCGGACCGTCGCGGAGCTCTGCCGCGCCGCCGGGGCGCCGCTCGTCACGACCCTCGGCGGTGGGTACCACGCGGAGGTCGCCCGCACGGTCTCCGCGCACGCGGCCGGGTTGACGGCCATCGCGGCGGTGCTCGCTGCGTAGCCCGCGGTCCGGACCGCGGGCGGGGACCTGCTAGGCTGGCACGTCGTGCCGCTGACCCGCCCCACCCCCACCGATCCGAACGTGCCGCCGTACGTCGCGCCCGTGCGCTCCGTCGCCGCGGGCTCGCCCGCCGCACGAGCGGGCGTCGAGGCCGGTTGGGAGCTCGTCCGGATCAACGGCCAGTGGGTGCCCGACGTGCTCGCCTACCGCCGCGAGCTCGAGCGCGGGCGCGCGGTGCTCGAGATGCGCGCGACCGCCGGCGGCATCGAACGCGTCTTCGAGGTCGAGTGGGAGGACCCCGGCCTCGAGTTCGACGACGTGATCTTCGATGGTCTGAGGCTGTGCGCGAACAAGTGCGAGTTCTGCTACGTGCATCAGATGCCCAAGGGCTTCCGCAAGAGCTTGTATACGATGGACGACGACTACCGCACGAGCTTCCTCTACGGGAGCTTCGTGACCCTGACGAACCTCACCGAGGGCGACGTGCAGCGGATCCTCGACGAGCACCTGTCGCCGCTCTACGTCAGCGTGCACACCGCCGACGAGGCGCTGCGCGCCGACATGATGAAGTGGTGGCGCTGAAGGTGAAGGACCCGAACGCGACGAGCATCCGCGGCATGATCGAGCGCCTCGAACCGATCGACCTGTTCACCCAGGTCGTCGCCGTCCCGGGCCGCAACGATGGTGCCGCGCTCGACGCCACCCTCGAGTATCTTGCGTCGCGGCCGAACGTTCAGGCCGTCGCGGTCGTGCCGGTGGGCCTCACCGACCATCGCCGAAACCTCCCCGACGTGCGTACCCTGACGACCGACGAATCGGACG
>JAGXHO010000094.1 GCA_024636105.1 Trueperaceae bacterium
CACCGGCGGTCTCGTCAAGTCGCTCCTCCTGCTCTCCGCCGCCCTCGCGTTCGCCGGGGCGGTCGGCGCGTTCGGCCTCATGGCCCTGCGGACTCTCTTTCCCGACCTCCCCACGTGGGCCGCTCTGCCCCTCGGGGGCGTCGGCCTCGTATTTGCCCTCGTGGTCATCTCCCGGCGCTTCGCCTGGATCATGCCCTGGTATTACGTCCTACCCGCGATCGTCTTCCTCCTCACGTTCACCTTCTTCCCCGTGATCCTCACGGTGTACTTGGCGTTCACGGACTACGCCGGCATCCGCAACGGACAGCTCAACGTCAGCACCCGGACCGAGGTCGTCGCGGTCGACGGTAGGCAGATCACCATCGCCGACGCGGCGAACCTCAACTGCCGCGACCTGCGCAGCGGTTGCACCGGCGTCCGCGCCGAGGTCTTCAGCTTCGAGCTTCTCAGGGTCGATGCCGTCGGGTACGAGGACGGCGTCCTGATCTTGGCGGACGAGCTCCCGCCGGGGCGCGAGGCCCGTGAGGTCGAGCTGTTCCTGCCCGACCTGGGCTTCGCGTTCTCGACCGAGATCGCCGACATCGACGGCGAGCGGGTCGTGCTCACGCGCGCGCCACCGTTCCCGCCCCAGCTCGAGGGGGTTGCGTTCCAGATGGCGACGGACGTTTCGCGGACGATCGAACGCGACGACGGCGTGCTCCTGCAGCTGAACGCTCCGCTGCCCGAGGGCTTCGAAGCGACCGCGATCGCTCGCTACAATGACTACGGGTTCGTCGGTTGGAAGAACTTCCGCACGATCCTGGCGGCCGCGCAGCGCTCGCTCATTCCGGTGTTCGTCTGGAACCTGACCTTCGCGATCGCGACGATCGCGATCAACGTCGTCGCCGGGGTGTTCCTCGCCGTACTGCTGAACAACCCGAACCTGAGGTTCCGCAACCTATACCGCACGCTGCTGATCGTCCCATGGGCGCTGCCCAACATCATCACGATTCAGGTGTGGCGCGGCTTCCTCAACGAGAACTTCGGGGCGATCAACCGGGTGCTCATGCTGTTCGACGTGACCCCCGAGCCCATCAACTGGCTCGGCACGGTCGGCGCCGCCAAAGCCGCCATCCTCATCGTCAACCTGTGGCTGGGCCTGCCGTTCATGATGACGGCGGTGCTCGGGGCGCTCTCCGCCATCCCGCGTGAGCTCTACGAGGCGGCCCGGATCGACGGCGCCACCCCCATGCAGAGCTTCTGGGGCGTGACCGCGCCGCTCCTGCGCACCGCGATGATCCCGATCACGCTGACCGGCTTCGCCTTCAACTTCAACAACTTCAACCTGATCTTCCTGCTAACGGACGGAGGGCCGCCGATCGCCGGCGGTACCGCGACCGCGCGCGGCACCGACATCCTCATCAGCTGGGCCTACAACGAGGCGTTCCGCAGCCAGGGCGGGTTCGCCTACGGCCTCGGCTCGGCGATCTCGATCTTGATCTTCATGATCACCGTAGCCGTGAGCCTCGTGAACTTCCGCGTCACCGGCGCGCTCAAGGAGGTGCGGAACACATGAACCGCCCCGACCCCAGAGCTTGGTTCTGGGTGGCGGCGCTGCTCGTCGGCACGTTCGGCGGCGCGGCGGCGCTCTTCGCGAACCTGCCGGACGAGGTCGTGCGCAATCGCTTCATCGTCGTCCCCAACGGCTGGGCTTACGTGCTCG
The DNA here is from genome assembly GCA_024636105.1 of Trueperaceae bacterium. The sequence continues at coordinate 1,703 of JAGXHO010000094.1, forward strand.
GCGCGTTCTTCCTCGTGATCTTCGGCATCGCCGCGGCGGCGTACGCCTACGGCCGGGCGACTCGGCCCGGCAGGGCCGGCGCCTACGCGCTCACGGCCGGCACGCATCTGTTCCTGTGGGGCGTCGTGCTCGCCACCTTCTACCCGGTCATCTACCTGCTGTCGGTCTCGTTCAACCGCAACGACACGCTCGCGGGCGCCCTCCCCCGGGAAGGCAACCTGTTCGTGCGCGCCGGCGTCTTCCCCAACCCGGTCGACGTGTCGACCATCCAGTACCAGAAGGTGCTCGAGCAGACGAACATCTTGGGTTACCAATGGGGGCTCGTCGCGCTGCTGCTGTTCGCGATCCTCGCCATCGTCCTCGTGCGTGGTCTGGCGCGCTTCTGGCACGTGCCGGTGCACCGGGTGGACGTCTGGACCGGGTACCTCGGCTGGACGATCTTCCTGAGCGCGGCGATCCTCGTCGTGAGCATCACGCCCGATCAGTTCTACGGGATCAACGCCGCGGGCGACCGGACGCCGGCCTCCTCCGAGAAGGCGATCGTCCTCTACATCCGCAACACCCTGCTCGTGTCCGGGACCACCGGCCTCTTCGCGGTGTTGATCGCGACCACGGCGGGGTACGCGTTCGCCCGCATGAAGTTCGAGGGGCGCTATGCGACGCTGATGTCGTTCGTGTTCGTGCAGATGTTCCCCGGCTTCATGGCGCTCGTCGCCATCTACTGGCTGATGGTGCGCCTCGACCTGCTCAACACCTTCACCGGGCTGATCCTGGCGTACTCGGGAGGCGCGATCGCCTTCTCCGCTTGGATCTTCAAGGGCTACCTCGAGTCCATCAGCCCCGCCCTCGAGGAGTCGGCCATGGTCGACGGCGCGTCCCGCTGGGGCGCCTTCTTCCGGATCATCTTGCCGGTGTCCGTCCCGATGCTGCTCTTCATCTTCCTGCTTCAGTTCATCGGCACGTACAGCGAGTTCATCCTCGCGAACACGCTGCTCCAGGGGCAGGAGAACTGGACGGTGGGCATGGGCCTGCGCAACTTCACCACCGGGCGCTTCGACACCCAGTGGGGGGCGCTGGCCGCCAGCGCGGTGCTCGGATCGATCCCGATCCTGCTCATCTTCTACTCGTTCCAGGACGCGCTGACGAGTCAGACGACGGCGGGGGGTGTCAAAGGATGAGCGGTTCGGTCGTCCTTGCCCTGGATCAGGGCACCACCAGTTCGCGCGCGATCGTCTTCGACGGCGACGGCCGCCCGCTGGGGGTCGGCCAGAAGGAGTTCGCGCAGAGCTACCCTCAGCCGGGGTGGGTGGAGCACGATGCCAACGAGATCTGGTCGACGCAATCCGGCGTGCTCGGTGAGGCGCTCGCGGCGGCGAACGTCTCGACCCGCGACGTCGCGGCGATCGGGATCACCAACCAACGCGAGACGACCGTGGTGTGGGACCGCGCGACCCTGCGGCCGATTGCGCCCGCGATCGTCTGGCAGGACCGGCGCACCGCGGCGGCGGTCGACGCCGTGCGGGCGCGACCCGGCGCGGCCGAGCTCGTGCGCGAGCGCAGCGGGCTCGAGCTGGACGCGTACTTCAGCGCCAGCAAGCTGGCGTGGCTGCTCGAGCACGTCCCGGGAGCCCGTGCCCGTGCGGAGCGCGGCGAACTCGCCTTCGGCACCATCGACTCGTGGCTCGTCGCGCGCCTCACGCGCGGCGAGGTCCACGTCACCGACGTCTCGAACGCCTCGCGGACGATGCTGTTCGACCTCCACCGGCTCGACTGGGACGACGACCTGCTCGAGCTGTGGGGCATCCCGCGCGCCCTCCTCCCCCGCATCGTCGGCTCGTCCGAGGTCGTGGGGGTCGTCGCCGACGGCCTCCCCTGCGCCGGCTCGCCGATCGCCGGCATCGCCGGCGACCAACAGGCAGCGACGTTCGGGCAGGCCTGCTTCGCGACCGGCCAGGCGAAGGCCACCTACGGCACGGGGGCCTTCCTCGTGCTCAACGCCGGCACCGAGCCGGTGCCGTCGCACCATCGGCTGCTGTCGACCGTGGCCTGGAAGCTGCCGACCGAGGTGCGCTACGCCCTCGAAGGGAGCATCTTCGTCGCGGGCGCGGTCGTGCAGTGGTTGCGCGACGGCCTCCGGGTGATCGACCGCTCCGAGGACGTCGAGGCATTGGCCACCAGCGTCCCCGACACGGGCGGCGTCGTCCTCGTGCCGGCGTTCGCTGGCCTCGGCGCCCCCCAGTGGGATCCGTACGCGCGCGGCACCATCGTAGGAATCACCCGCGGCACCACCGCGGCGCACCTCGCGCGCGCGGCCCTCGAGGCGATTGCGTTCTCGGTGGCGGACGTGCTCGACGCGATGGCGTCCGACGCTCCGGTCCCCATCCAGGACGTTCGCGTCGACGGCGGCGCCGCCCGCAACGACCTGCTCATGGGGTTCCAAGCCGACGTGCTCGGGCTTCCCGTCGTGCGGCCGGCGGTCACCGAGACCACCGCGCTCGGGGCCGCGTACCTGGCCGGGCTCGCCACCGGCATATGGCCGGACCAGGACGCCGTCGCTGCTACCTGGCGCCAGGACCGAACCTTCGAACCGACCTCGCCGCGCCCGGAGATCGACGATCTCCGCGCGCGCTGGCGCGACGCCGTCGAGCGCTCGCGCGGATGGGCCAAGCCATGATCGCGACCACACGGAACGAGCAGTTCGACGCGCTCGCCGCCGGCGAGACCTTCGACGTGCTCGTGATCGGCGGCGGCGCCACCGGGGCCGGGGTGGCGCTCGACGCGGTGAGCCGCGGGCTCCGCGTAGCCCTCGTCGAGCGTGACGACCTCTCGTCGGCCACGAGCAGCCGCAGCACCAAGCTGATCCACGGAGGCGTCCGCTACCTCGAGAAGGCGGTCAAGCAGTTCGACCGGAGTCAGTTCCGGCTCGTGCGCGACGCCTTGCGCGAGCGCGCCGTGCTCATCCGCAACGCCCCACATCTCTGCCATCCGCTGCCGCTGGTGACGCCGCTCTACGAGTGGCTCCAGGTGCCGTACTTCATGGCCGGCCTCAAGCTCTACGACGCGCTGGCAGGGCGCTCGAACCTGGCACCGTCGCGCTTCGTGGACGCGCGCGAGGCCAAGGAACGCTTCCCGATGCTGCGCGAGGAAGGGCTTCGCGGCGGCGTCGTCTACTACGACGGTCAGTTCGACGATGCCCGCATGAACGTGGCGATCGCCCTCACCGCCGCCGAACGCGGCGCGGTCGTCGCGACCCATACCGAGGTCACGGCGCTGCACCACTCGAACGGGCAGCTCCGCGGAGCGACCGTCGTCGATCGGCTCGGCGGGCGCACCGTCGAGGTGTCCGCGCGCGTGGTCGTGAACGCCGCGGGCCCGTTCGTCGACGGGGTCCGGCACCTCGACGACCCAGACGCCGAGCCGATGCTCAGCGCGAGTAGCGGCATCCACATCGTTCTGGACAAGAAGTTCTCGCCCCCCGGTACGGGGTTGCTCATCCCGCAGACCGAGGACGGGCGGGTGCTGTTCCTGCTTCCGTGGCTCGGCGCGACCCTCGTGGGTACGACCGACCGACCAGCCGAGGTCGAGGCGAACCCCCGCGCCGAAGAGGAGGACATCGAGTACGTCCTCCGCCACGTGAACCAGACCTTCGACGTCCCCGTAGAACGCAGCGACGTGCGCGCGGCTTGGTCGGGGCTGCGCCCGTTGGTGCGCGACCCCTCGGCCGTCGACACCGCTGGCGCCTCGCGCGACCACGTGGTCCACGTGGCGCCCTCGGGGCTCGTCACGGTGGCCGGCGGCAAGTGGACCACCTACCGCCGCATGGCGGAAGACGCGGTCGACGCCGCGGTCACGGCGGGCGGACTCCAGGCCGGGCCCTCGGCGACGGAGCACCTCAAGCTCGTCGGCGCCGACCGCTTCGACGCGACCGGGGCGGGCGCGCTCCAGGAGCGCGGATTCGAGGCCGACGTAGCGCGCCACCTCCATCTGGCGTACGGCGACCGCGCCGGGATCGTCGCCGACCTGGCGGAGTCCGGGCTGGGCACCCGCCTCGTCGACGGTCATCCGTACGTGGAGGCCGAGGTCGTCCACGCGGCGCGCGCGGAGCTGGCCGCCACCACCACCGACGTCCTCGCCCGCCGAACGCGGTTAGGCGTCCTCGACACGACGGCCACGCGATCCGCCGCGCCGCGCGTATCGGCCCTGTTGGCGAAGGAGCTGGGATGGGACGAACGGCGGACCGAACGCGAGACCGCCGATGCGATCGCGTACCTGACGTAACCTTGACGCACGAGCCGGGATGGCGCGCCAACACAACGAGCCGGGATGGCGGAACGGTAGACGCACGAGACTTAAAATCTCTTGCCCGCGAGGGCGTGCGGGTTCGAATCCCGCTCCCGGCACCAACGATCGGCCCGACGCGAGCGCACCGCGGCGGTCGCGTCAGAGCACCGTGAGGACGCGTACCGCATATTGGCTCCATGAAGCACGATCTCAGCCCCCCGACCGCGAGCTCCGGCCTCTGCCCCGGCTGCGGCGCCCCGCGCGTCCATGTCCAGGCGGAGGTCTCCGCCGAGCTCGAGCTCGCGCGCGACCCGCGGATGGACCTCCTGACCGTCGTCGCGGCGCATCTGCGCGACGACGGGTTCGACGAGGCCGCGCCCGCGTGGTGCACCGCGTGTGGGTGGCGAGGCATCGTCGCGGAGTTGCTCAGCGTGCCGGCCTGAGCCGATCGCGCCGGGCGCCGGCGGTCATCCCTGGACGAGCCGCAGTCCGACGATCGACCCGATCAACACGAGCAGCAGCGCCACCTTCGCGAGGGAGGCCGTCTCTTGGCCGGTCGCCATCGCGAACGCGACCGTCAACGCCGCACCGATGCCGACCCAGACCGCGTACCCCGTACCGGTGGGGATCGTGCGCAAGGCGTACGCGAGCCCGCCCATGCTCAAGGCCAGCGCGACGGCGAACACGATCGTCGGACCCGGGCGCGTGAAGCCCTCGGACCGGCCGAGCGCCGTGGCCCACACCGACTCGAAAGCGCCGGACACGATCAGTACGATCCAAGCCACGTCGTTGCCTCCTTCGGGACCGCTCGAGGCCCCGTGCGCACCGGCGCGCCCGCGACCGACGACGTGCGCGGCCCCCGGGGGCGGGGACCGCGCACGACGACCTTGGTAGCGATGCGGGGACTTGAACCCCGGACCTCACGATTATGAGTCGTGCGCTCTAACCAGCTGAGCTACATCGCCCCGGCCTGCGGCGCCGGCCGCAGGCGTTCGAAGATACACCGGCGGCCGCGCCTCCGGCAAGAGCGTGTACCGGTTCAGGTCGTGCGTCCCGTCGGGGTCGGAGGCTCAGAGTCGTGGGTCTTCGCGGTACGCCGCCCACTCGGGCTCCTGGGCGTAGAGGAAGCGGTAGTACTCCGTCCCCTCGAGCTCGGCGGCGGCAGCTTCGTCCGCGATCACTTTGCAGTTCGGATGCAACTGGAGGGCCGTGGCGCTGATGCGCGCGGTGATCGGTCCCTCGGCCGCGAGCGCGAGCATCGCCGCCTTGGCCGCGCCCGTCGCGACCAAGAGCACTTCGCGCGCTTCGAGGATCGTGCCGACCCCCATCGTGAGCGCCCTCGGCGGGACCGCGGCGGGATCGCCACCGAACATCGCCGCGTTCTGGGCCCGGGTCGTCGGGGTCAGAGCCTTCTCGCGGGTGCGCGACATCAGCGCCGAGAGCGGCTCGTTGAACCCGATGTGGCCGGTCTCCCCGAGCCCCAGCAGCTGCAGGTCGATGCCTCCGGCCTCGGTGATGGCGCGCTCGAAGGCGCGCGCCTCGGCGCCCAGGTCGCTGGCGACCCCGTTCGGCAGGCGCGTGCGCGCGAGCGGCAGGCCGATCGGTTCGAAGAAGCGCGACCGCATGAAGTGGTGGTAGGAGCGGGGGTCGTCGGGCTCGAGGCCGACGTACTCGTCGAGGTTGAACGTGCGCAAGCGCGCCAGGTCCGCGGTGCCGGCGCGATGCGCGGCCACCAGTTCGGCGTAGATCGACTCCATCGTCCGTCCGGTGGCGCAGCCGAGCACCAGCTCGGCCTTCGCACGGACGCGATCGAGCACGATGCGGGCGACGAGGCGCGCCACGTGCGCCGGGGTCGGTCGGATCAGGATCTCCACGGGGGCTCCACGGGGCCGGTCTACCACGACCGTCGAGCGCGCGGCGCGGGTGCATGGCGCTTCACGTCGGCGTTCGGGGGGTGGGTGTAGCATGCGCCCATGTTGGAACCCGCCCTCGACCTGTACGGCGAGGCCGCCGAGCGCGTCGACGCGGTGCTGGTCGATCTGTTGACGCAGAGCCGCGCGCGGTACGCGCTGGTCGTCGATCGGCAGGGGTTCGTGCTCCTCCACCAGCGTGCTCCGTGGGCACCCAAGCCGCCCTCGCTCGATTCGCTCGCGACGCTGATCGCGTCGAACCACTCGGCGAACGTGGCGATCGCGCAGCTTTTCGGCGAGCCGGGGTTCCGGGAGACCGTGCAAGTGAGCGACGGCGTGGGCACGTACGTCGAGGCCCTCGGCGATCGGGCGCTGTTGGTCGCCGTCTTTGACGAGTCGGCGCCGCTCGGCAAGGTCAAGCTGTTCACCAAGCGAGCCGTGGCCCGCATCCGCGACGTGTTGGCGGACGTGCGCGAAGCGCCGCCGGAGTTCGCCTTCGGTACCGCCTTCAGCGACGATGCCGGAGCCCTCTTCGACGATCTGTTCGACGACAGGAACCGCCCATGAGCACCATCAACTTCGCCGCGCGAGAGATCAACTTCAAGGTGGTCTACTACGGCCCCGGCCTGTCGGGAAAGACCACCAACCTCAAGCAGATCCACGCCCACGTGCCCGGCGACGCCAAGGGCGAGATGGTGTCGCTCCAGACCGAGGACGAGCGTACGCTGTTCTTCGACTTCCTGCCGCTCGACCTCGGGAAGGTCAACGGCTTCAAGACCCGCTTCCACCTCTACACGGTGCCCGGGCAGGTCTTCTACAACGCCAGTCGCCGCCTGATCCTGCGCGGCGTCGACGGCGTCGTGTTCGTCGCCGATTCGGCGCCGAATCGGCTGCGGGCGAACGCCGAATCGCTGCGCAACCTGCGCGAGAACCTCGCGGAATACGACCTGACGCTCGGTGAGCTCCCGTACGTGATCCAGATCAACAAGCGCGATCTGGCGGATGCTCTGCCGATGGACATGATCCAGACCGTCCTCGATCCGAGCGCCCGCGTCCCGCTCTTCGAAGCGGTGGCCCAGGAGTTCAAGGGCGTGGTCGAGCCGCTCAAGGCGGTCTCGAAGCTCGTGCTCGAGAAGCTCGCCCAGAAGGCCTGAAGACCGCTCACCACGGCCTTCGTGGGCTTATCGCCCGGTGGGGTCGTGGTAGCCTCGGGGCATGAGACGCACGCCGCTGCACGACGAGCACGTCGCCCTCGGGGGTCGGATGGTCGACTTCGCGGGCTGGTCGATGCCGGTCCAGTACCCGACCGGCGTCCAGCAGGAGCACCTCGCCGTGCGCCACGACGCGGGTCTGTTCGACGTGAGCCACATGGGCCAGCTGCGGGTCCGCGGTGCCGCAGCCGGCGCCTTCCTGTCCTGGGCGACGCTGAACGACCCGACCAAGCTGCGCGTCGGTCAGGGCCAGTACTCGATGCTCCCCAACGATCGCGGTGGCCTGATCGACGACCTCTACGTCTACCGCGACGCTCCCGACGACTTCCTCGTCGTCGCGAACGCCTCGAACGTGGCCGCCGTCCGCGCCCACCTCGAGCGCCTCGCCGGCGATGGTCCGCCCGGGGGCGACGCCGCCTACGACGTCGTGCTCCGCGACGAATCCGACGACTGGGCGCTCCTGGCGATCCAGGGGCCGACCGCCGCGGTGCGCCTCGGACGCGTGGTGGATGCCGACCTGACCGAGCTCCGGAAGAACCGGATCGTCGACGCGCGGCTGTCCGGCATGCCGGTCCGGCTCGCGCGCACCGGGTACACGGGGGAGGACGGGTTCGAGGTCTTCGCGCGCCCCGGCGACGCCCCGTCGGTCTGGACCGTGCTCGTCGAAGCGGGAGCGGTGCCCTGTGGGCTCGCCGCGCGCGACACGCTTCGCCTCGAAGCCGGGTTCCCGCTCTACGGGCACGAACTCGGCCCCGACACGAACCCGCTGTGCACACCGTTCGCGTGGGTGGTCAAGGACAAGCCCGCGTTCGGGCTCGAGGCCCTTCGTTCGGGGCGCTGCGACCGCCGGCTGGTGGGCGTGGTGCTCGATGGCCGTCCGATCCCCCGCGACGGCTACAAGGTGCTCGATCCGGAGGGGAACGACGTCGGGCGTGTGACGTCCGGCACGCTCTCCCCGCTCACGCGCCGCAGCATCGCGCTCGCGTGGATCGACGCCCGCCACGCCGACGAAGGGACCCGCGTCGCCGTGGAGGTGCGTGGCCAACCGGCGCCTGGAATCGTCACCGCACCGCCGTTCTACACCCCTTGACGCCCGGTACGCTGACCCCGAGGAGATCGCCATGGACATCCCCGCCACCCTGCGCTACACCAAATCCCACGAGTGGGCCACCGAGCCCGATGGCGACGGCGTCGTGACCGTCGGCATCAGCGATTTCGCCCAGGAGCAGCTCGGCGACGTCGTCTTCGTCGAGCTTCCCGAGGTGGGTCGGCGCGTCGCCGCCGGTGCGGCCACCGCCGTCGTCGAGTCGGTCAAGACCGCTTCGGACATCTACGCCCCGCTGGCCGGCGAGATCGTCGCCGCCAACGACGCGCTGGTCGACGCGCCCGAGGCGATCAACACCGGCGCGTACGGAGACGGCTGGCTCTTCAAGGTCCGGGTCGACGACGCGGCCGATTGGGCGGCGCTCCTCGACGCGGACGCCTACCGCGCGGTCGCCGAGGAGGGCTGAGCGTGCCGTACGTCCCGCATACCGCTGAGGACGTGCGCCGAGCCCTCGATGCGATCGGCGTCGACCACGTCGACGACCTGTTCCGCGACGTTCCCGCGTCGCTCCTCGATCCCGAGCTCGACTTGCCGGCGCCGCTCGACGAGGTCGGCGTGCTCGCCCACCTCGACGCGCTGGCGGCACGCGACCAGAAGGGCGTCCCGACCTTCCTCGGCGGCGGCGTGCGGCGGCACTTCCTTCCCGCGGTGACGACCCACCTGGCGTTCCAGAGCGAGTTCGTGACCGCGTACACGCCGTACCAGGCCGAGGTGGCGCAGGGCGTCCTGCAGGCCACGTTCGAGTACCAGACGATGATGAGCGAGCTCACGGGGCTCCCCCATTCGAACGCCTCGATGTACGACGGCGCTACGGCGGTGGCCGAAGCCGCCCTCCTCGCCGTTCGGCACACGCGCCGTGAAACCATCGCCGTGTCGCGCGGCGTCCACCCGGAGACGCGCGCGGTCCTGCGCACCTACCTCGATCCGATCGGAGTCGCGATCGAGACCGTGGAGCTGGCGGCGGACCACACGACGGCAAACGCCACCGTGGGCGACCACGTGGCCGCGCTCATCGTTCAGAACCCCAACCACCTCGGCTACCTCGAGGCGATGCCGGCGTTCTCCGCGGTCGCCCACGCAGCCGGTGCGCTCTTCGTGGCGGTCGTCGACCCACTGACGCTCGCGGTGCTTCGCGATCCGGGGAGCTACGGCGCCGACGTCGCGGTCGGTGACGGCCAGACCCTCGGCGTGCCGATGCAGTTCGGCGGACCGGCGTTCGGCTTCATGGTCGTCACCGAGCCGCTGTTGCGGCAGCTGCCCGGGCGGCTGGTCGGTCAGACCAAGGACGTCGACGGCAAGCGCGCCTTCGTCCTCACGCTTCAGGCGCGCGAGCAGCACATCCGGCGGGCCAAGGCCAAGTCCAACATCTGTTCCAACCACCAGCTCACCGCGTTGCTCGCCGCGATCAACCTCGCCGCGGTCGGGCCGCAAGGGCTGCGCGAGATGGCCGAGGGGAGCGTGCGCCGGGCGCACCAGACCGCGGATCGCATCGCCGCGGCCGGCGGCGACGTCGTCCGCTCGGCACCGTTCTTCAACGAGTTCGCAGTGCGCACCGCGGCCGACCCCGTTGCCGTCCGGCGCGCGCTGGCCGAGCGCGGGATCCGAGCCGGGGTTCCGGTGGGACCGGAGTACGGCCTGGGCACGGCCGTGACGCTGGCTGCGACCGAGCTCACCACGGACGCGGACATCGAAGCGCTCGTCGCCGCGCTGGCCTCGATCGGCGAGCTCCGAGGGCGTCGCCAGGAGGTGCTCGCGTGAACGTCGCCGACCGCTTCCGCAGCCAAGATTTCCCGGTCATCTTCGAGCGCGGGCGCCCGGGACGGCGCGCCGCCCGTCCACCGGTCACCGAGGGCGTCCCCATGGCCGAGCTGCTCGGCGAGGAGCACTTGCGCGCCGCGCCGCCGCGGCTCCCCGAGGTCGCCGAGCTCGACCTGGTGCGGCACTACACGCAGCTGGCGCATCGGCAGTTCTCGATCGACGGCAACGTCTACCCGCTCGGCAGCTGCACCATGAAGTACAACCCGAAGCTCCACGAGGATGCCGCCGAGCGCTTCCTCGACCTGCACCCCTACCAGGATCCCGATCACGCCCAGGGGATCCTGGAGCTGCTCCATCGCCTGCAGCTCGACCTCGCGACCGTGACCGGCATGGACGCGGTCAGCCTGCAGCCCGCCGCGGGCGCCCACGGGGAACTGACCGGGATCCTGATGATCCGCGCCTTCCACGCAGCCAACGGTGAGGACGCGCAGCGTCGCGTCGTGCTCTGCCCGGACGGTGCCCACGGCACCAACCCAGCGACCGCGGCCATGGCTGGGTACGAGGTCGTCGAGGTCCCCACGGGCCCCGACGGCGAGGTCGACCTCGCGGGGTTCAAGGCGGCCCTGGGGCCCGAGACCGCGGCGGTCATGCTCACGAACCCGAACACCCTCGGCATCTTCGAGACCCGCATCCTCGAGATCGCCGACGCCGCGCACGCGGTGGGGGCGCAGCTGTACTACGACGGCGCGAACCTGAACGCGATCGTCGGCCGGGCCCGACCGGGCGACATGGGGTTCGACGTCGTCCACCTCAACCTCCACAAGACGATGACGACGCCGCACGGCGGTGGCGGCCCCGGGACCGGACCGGTCGGGGTCAAGGCGCACCTGGCGCCCTTCCTCCCCGTACCGTTCGTCGCCCAGGAGGGCGACCGGTACGTGCTCGTCGAGGACGCGCCCGCGAGCATCGGCCGCATGCGCAGCTTCTACGGCAACGTCGGCAACCTGGTGCGGGCGTACGCCTACCTCCGGCGCTTGGGAGCCGAGGGCTTGCGGCGCGTGAGCACGATGGCGGTCCTGAACGCGAACTACCTCCGCGTGCGCATGAAGGAGGCCGGGTACACCGTCGCCTTCGACCGCGTGAACATGCACGAGTTCGTCGCGCAGCCGCCCGATGGGGTGCGCACCCTCGACGTGGCGAAGGCACTGCTCGATTACGGCGTCCATCCGATGACGGTCTACTTCCCACTCGTGGTGCGCGAGGCGATGATGGTCGAGCCCACCGAGACCGAGTCGCTCGAGACGCTCGACGCGTACGCCGCGGTGCTCGGCGAGGTCCTCGAACGCGCTGCCGCCGATCCCGACTACCTGGCCGAGGCGCCGCGAACCACGCCGGTCCGGCGGCTCGACGAGGTGGCGGCGGCGCGCAAGCCGATCCTCAAGCACCCGTTCGGCCAGGACTGAAGCGGCAGCGCACATGCCGAACGCGCGCGGGCGCCCCGATGGGGCGCCCGCGCGCTTGGTTCGCAAACGCTCCGTTGCTGGTCGTTCGGTGCGACGGTCGCGCTCAGCCGCAGCTCGGCGCGCCTTCACCGTCGGGCGCTGCGCGGCCATCGGTGCGGAAGCTGCTCCCGCAGCCGCAGGCGCTCGTAGCGTTCGGGTTCGTCACGTGGAACCCGCCGCCCATCATGTTCTCGACGTAATCGATCTCGCTGCCGCGCAGCAGCGGCCAGCTCTTGGCGTCGACCACGACGTGGGCGCCGCCATCTTCGAAGATGCGGTCGCCTTCGAGGCGCTTTTCGTCGACCGCCATGCCATAGCTGTAGCCGGAGCAGCCGCCGGACTTGACGTAGACCCGCACCGCCGATCCCGCGGGAAGCGTGGCGAGCAGTTCGTTCGCCTTGGCGGCACCGGCATCGCTGAAGGTGATGCGCTCGTCCGGGTCGGTCACGGTGCGGGCCGGGACGGCGGCCGTCGGGGTGGATTGGGTCGTCATGCGGACCTCCCAAGAATCCAAAGCATCTCGGTCAGGATGCTACCGCATCCGCGCGATGCGCCGTCCCCCTGCGGCGACGAAGCGGCCCCCCGGTGAACCGGGGGGCCGCTTCGCTCGACGTGGCGGGCGCAGAAGGACTCGAACCCTCGACCTACGGTTTTGGAGACCGCCGCTCTACCGACTGAGCTATACGCCCACGTACCGCGTCGACGGTCGCCGAGGGTACCACACGCGTCGCCGACCACCAAGCGCGTCCATCGGATCGGCCCAGCGGACCCGCTCGCCTCGTTCCCCGGGCGTCCGCGGCGGGGGTGCCAGGTCACGGTGGGTCCGCACCAGCATGCTACCCTGGCCTCGTGAAGCGCGTCCTCCACGCGGTCCGGCGTACCTCCGCCCCCGCCCACCCACGCCGTCCGTACGCTTGGCTCGTCGCCAGTGCGCTGATTGCCATCGCCATGGCGTGGTC
>JAGXHO010000095.1 GCA_024636105.1 Trueperaceae bacterium
GCTGCTGACGGACGGTCTCGAGCGCAACGCCGCAATCCTGATCGTCGACGACTTCAGTGGCATCGTTGACGCCGGGGTCAGCGGCGTCTACGAGCTCGACGGCGACTTGATCGACCCAGCCGACGACCTGGACGAGGCCGGATTGCGCGCGCTCGTCGAGGGCGGCGGGTTCTCGCATGGCGCGCTCGTGCTGCGCCAGACCCTCGAGATGGTCGAAGCGGCCGGCTTCACTGCCAACACGAGCTTCCCGTGGACGGGCGCCGGAGACTTCCACGTCTACCAGAGGACCGAAGGCGGCGGCGAAGGCGCCACGGTCTACTTGGTCGTGGCGGCGGTCGATACCGACGGCTTCGACTCCGACGTCATCCCGACGCGGATCCAGAACGCGCTGAACGCGCTGCGCTACTACGGCTTCCTGCAGGATATCGAGACCCAGGAGCCCCTGGGCCTGGAGATCCGTAACGTAGCGATCAACATGAGCTTCGCGATCGTACCGTGCAGCATCCTGGAGGACTTCGACGCGAGCGCGCTCGCCGATTTCGAAGCCTACCGGGACGCGTTGGGCGCCGACAACGGCGTGGCCGACGACTTCTACGACGAGCTCACCCAGTTGCTGCTGGAGCCGCTGGGCACCGATCCCGTGCTCGACCAGGTGACGTGCGGCGAAGGCTCATTCGACGACGAGTATGGTTTCAGCGACTACTACACGTACGATTGGGCGACGTACGTGGCGTCGCCTGATTACAACGCACCGTTCTGGGGCTGCTCCAGCCGTTCCACCGTCTACGTCGCCTCGTCCGGCAACTTCGGACTGCCCTACTCGATGTACCCGGCCGCCTGGCCGCTCGTCCTCGCCGTCGGCGCCCAAGACGGCGTCGGGACCACGCCTGCCGACGGGTTCTCGACCGACAAGTCGGACTTCTCGAACAGCGCCGAAGTCATCGCACCGGGCTCGATCTTCCAGCTCGGTACGTCGAGCACCGGTGCCCGAGCCCTCGGGTACGTCGGCACGTCGTTCTCCTCGCCGGTCGCGGCGCTCTACAGCGCGCTCGATCTGATGCAGTTTTCGCCCGACTGTACCGGGCCGACGTACTCCTACCTGACCTCCGAGGACGACGTGGCCAACACGGTCCTCGGTGAGGCCGTGGCCAAGTGCCAAGGCAACGTCATCCTGAACTGACACTGCCGCGCCCGCACGTCGCTGGCTGCACGCCCGGACCTCAGGTCCGGGCGTGCACAGCCTGTGGGGACACGGAGCCCGCTGCGACCCGCCGCCACCCTGTGGGCGCCGGAAGGCTATGATCCCGCCCAGCCCCCGACCCCTGGCGCTGCGGAGCCGGCCCGCAAGCGCCCGATGTCGCCCACCACCACGCGGCCGACGACCCCGGCCGTCAGGGAGACCCGATGACCCACGCGACGTCCCGATCCTTGCGCCTCCACGTCCCGGGTGGCGTCGAACGCAAGATCGGCTGGCTGGAGCTCTTCTACGACCTGATCTACGTCGCGACGATCATCCAGCTCGGCGACTTGTTGACGCGCAACGCGACGCCGACGGGTGCGCTGCTGTTCGTCGCCCTGTTCGTGCCCGTCTGGTGGTCGTGGACCGGCATGATGTTCTACTTCAACCGGTTCGTGGCCGACGACGCCTGGCACCGCGTCCTCGTGTTCGCACAGATGTTCGCGATCGCCCACCTCGGCATCAGCGTCACCGGCGCCTTCGGCGCCACGTCGGCCGCCTTCGCCCTGGCGTACTTCGCGATCCGCGCCATCCTGGTCGTGTTCTACCTCCGTGCGTGGCGCGTCGTCCCCGACGCACGCCCGCTGATCCGCAGGTACGCCGCCGGGTTCTCGCTCGCCGCGCTCGTCTGGCTCGGTTCGGTCCTCGTCCCACCGCCTTACCGCTTCGCGCTGTGGTTCGTAGGGCTCGCGATCGAGTTCTACGTGCCGCTTTCCGCCCGATCCCGACGCCTGCAGTACCTGGTACCGCCCGACACGGGCCACTTCGCCGAACGCTACGGGCTCTTCACGATCATCGTGTTGGGCGAGTCGTTCATCAAGGTGGTCGGCGGGCTGGCGGAGCGGGGCGTCGGCCTCGACGCGTTCGCGCTGAGCGCCCTCGGTTTCGCCATCGCGGCGTGCATCTGGTGGCTCTACTTCGACCACACCCACGTCGCGGTCGTCCGCTCGGCACCCGCCGCCCGGTACGTCTGGATCTACGGCCACCTGCCCCTCACGATCGGGATCACGGGCTTGGGCGTGGGTCTGAAGAAACTCACGCTCTTGCCCCTCGGCGACCCCATGTCCGACACGGTGCGCTGGCTCTTCGGCGGCGCCGTTGTCCTCTGCCTCGTCGCGCTGGCGGTGCTGGACTCGGTTCGGGAGGCCGGCCAGACGCCCACCGCAAAGACGGCGTTCGTCGCGCGGCTCGGTGCGGCTGGGCTGGTCCTCGTCCTCGTGGCCTTCGGGGCCGGCCTCCCGGCCGGCGCGCTGGCGTCGCTGGTCGCCGGCACCTGCGTCGCGCTCGTCGCCACCGTCGCCCGCCTGGTCCCGTCGCGTCCGCCGGGACACTAGACGGGCGGCGGTGGCCCCCTTCGCCCTGCAACCCGGCACTCGAACGGAGACCGCGTGCGACGACACGGAAGCCACCTCGTAGGTACCGCTCAGACCACCTCACGCATCGAGGCATTGGCGGACGGCGTGTTCGCGATCGTGCTGACCCTCATGGTGTTCGAGATCCGCGTCGCCGACGCCGACGTTCCGCTGCCACGGGCACTGGCCCTGCTGTGGCCCAACTTCTTCGCGTACGCCGTGTCGTTCGTCCAGCTGGGAATCTACTGGGCCGGCCACCGAAACCAGTTCGCGTTCATCGAACGCGAAGACCACACGCTGCGTTGGATCAACCTGCTGTTCCTCGCGCTCGTCTCCCTCATCCCCTTCTCCGCGCAACTGATCGGCAACCACCTGACCGAACCGCTCGCGCTCGGGATCTACGCCGGAAACATGATCGCCGTCGGCTTGGTCCTGTCCTGGCACTGGGTCTACGCCAACCGACTGCACCTCGTCGCCGACGACCTCCCACCCGGCGTGCTGTCCACTGGGATTCGCCGGACCCTGACCGCGCCGGTGTTGTACGCCGTGGCCCTACCGATCACGATCTGGTCGCCCGTCTCAGCGCTCGTTCTATTCGCCCTCGTGCCGCTCTTCTACCTGTTCCCCGCCCTCATCGACCGACTCTGGGTCGTACGCCGCTAGCCGCCGTGGTTCGTTCCGCACGGCGAGTCCCGCGTCGCCGCCCATGAGTTGCCGGAACCGAAGCGCCGCCCGAACGCGCGGGTGGACGCTCGCGCGATCGGAACCTGGATCGATGCGCGCGTAGACCGCCGCCAACTGGTTCTCGACCGTCTTCTCCTTGAGGCGGAGCGTCTGGGCGATGACCTTGTTGGTAAAGCCACGCGCCAGCAGGTCGAGGATCTCGAGTTGGCGTTTGGTGAACACCAGCAGCGGCGCGACGGCGGGTCCCGGGTCGACGCGCCGCAGCGGTTCGATGTCACCGAGGTTCAGCAGGCGGGCGTGCGTCACCTGGATGGCGCGCAACAGGGCGGTCACACCTTGGTGCGGAGTGTTGACCAGGTACGACCACTGGTGCAGGCCATGGCTGGGCACGGACGTGAGGAGATCGGTCTCGCGGTCTCCGACCAGGAACACGATGCCCAGGTCGGGGACCAGTCGCCGCAGCTTCAGAGCGAGGGGGACGCCGTTGCGACCTTCCGGATCGATGTCGAGGACCGCCACCTGAGGGCGCGTCGCGCCGGTCTCGCGCAAGAGCTCCCCGCCGTCCGCGTACGTCCCGGTCACCTCGATCCCGGCACTGTGCGTGAGCCCGATCCGCAGCAGGTCGCGGTAGAGCGCGTCGTGCTGGACGATCGCTACCCGTACCGGCATCCTGGCCCGGTTCGCCACGTTCCACCCCTTTCGACTTCGTCGCATGCTGCATCGGGGCCCAACGCCCGTCCTGCGGGCATAGACGCTCGCCGACCCCTCAATCGTAGGTGTTGGCACTCGATTGCGCAAAGGGCATAGCGCTCTCACTCTTGCCTCACTCGTCTGTGTCAAGGGACAATCGTCCTGACGCGACTGCAGTTCGATTCGGTGCCACGAGCCCGCTTCATGGAGGAGTAACGATGAGCCGCAAGGTCCTGATCGTCCTTTCCGAGTACGGCTATTGGGGCGAGGAGCTCGTCGGGCCCCTCGAAGTCCTTGACGCCCACGGATACGAAACCGTGTTCATGACGCCCACGGGGAAGCGGGCCCACGCCCTGCCGCCGAGCATGGAAGAGGGGTACTTCGACCCTCCGCTCGACAAGGTCGTCACGGGCGAACACTACGCGCGCCTCACCCGCGAGGTCGACGCCTCCGACCGCCTGAACGACCCCATCGACCTCAGTGGCTGGTTCCCGGAGCGCCCATATTTCGCCTCGCCCGACTTCGCCCACGGTCTCGAGCGCTACTACACCGAGCGCGATCAGGTATGGGACGACCTGAAGGCCTACGACGCGCTCCTCATGGTCGGCGGGAGCGGACCGATCATCGACATGGTGAACAACCAGCGCCTGCACGACGTGATCCTCGGCTTCCGGCACCATCAGAAGCTCATCGCCGCCGAGTGCTACGCCGTCACGTGTCTGGCGTTCGCCCGCGAATGGACGGACCGCACGAGCATCATCTGGGGCAAGCACGTCACCGGCCACGCGCTCGAGTACGACTACAAGGACGGAACGGGCTTCCTCAAGACCGACCTCAATATGGGGCCACCGCCCTACCCGCTCGAGTTCATCCTCCGGGATGCCACCGGGCCCGACGGCCAGTACCACGGGGGTGTGGGACGCCAGCGCTCGACGATCCTCGACTACCCGTACCTGACCGGTCGCTCGACGCAGGACTCGCACCTGGTCGGCGAGCTCATGGTCGAGGCCTTGGAACGCGGCTTGAAGCGCTACGGCTGGTGACATCGACGCGAAGCCGCAATCGGAACGTGATCGCGAGGTGGACGAGGTGAACCCCGCACGAATCGACCCCGCGAGCCCGTCGGCGCCCCCGACCGCGGCCAGGACGGGTCGCTACGCCATCATCGAGCAGTTCCTCGCCGACGGCATCGACACGATGTTCGGCAACCCTGGCACCGTCGAACAAGGGTTCCTCGACGCGCTCGAGGCCTACCCCGACTTCCGCTACGTCCTCACGCTGCAGGAGACCATTGCCGTGGCCATGGGCGACGGACACGCCCGGGTCACCAAGCGCCCCACCGTGGTTCAGCTGCACAGCGGGGTCGGTCTCGGCAACGGCATCGGCATGATGTACCAGGCTCTGCGCGGCCACGCGCCGTTGATCGTGATCGCCGGCGAGTCCGGGGTGGGGTACGACGCGATGGACGCGCAGATGGCGGCCGACCTGGTCTCCATGGCGAAGCCCGTGACCAAATACGCGACCCGGGTCGTCGACCCCCGTTCGTTGCTGCGGGTGCTCCGTCGCGCGATCAAGATCTCCATGACCGCCCCCATGGGACCGGTGTTCGTCTGCCTGCCGGCCGACGTCCTCGACGCGCCGAGCCTCGAGGCCGTGGTCCCCACCGCCGTGCCGAACCAACGGGTGGTGCCGGCCGCCGACGACTTGCAGCGGGCCTCCGACCTGCTCGCGCACGCGGAGCGGCCGCTCATCGTCATGGGCGACGGCGTGGCCTGGAGCGGCGCCCAGCCGGAACTCGAGCGCGTGGCGGAGACGCTGGGCGCCGAGGTGTGGGGTGCGGACTCCTCCGAGGTCAACTTGCGGTTCGACCACCCGCTGTTCAAAGGCATGCTGGGCCACATGTTCGGTTCCGCGAGCGCGGCCGTGACACGGCGCGCGGACGCCCTCTTGATCGTCGGGACCTACGTCTTCCCTGAGGTCTTCCCGCTGTTCGAGGACGTCTTTGCGCCGGGCGCCAAGGTCGTCCACGTCGACCTCAACGCCTACGAGATCGCCAAGAACTTCCCCGTCGACCTGGGCCTCGTGAGCGACCCCAAGCTCACTCTGGCGGCGCTCGGCGACCTGTTGGATCAGCGCATGTCGCCGGCCGCGAAAGCGGCGGCGCGCGATCGAGTCGCGGCGAGCGGAGCGGCCCAACGGGCGGAGCGCGAGCGTCGCCTCGAGCACGACCGCACCGTAGCCGATCAAGTGCCGCTCCACGCGTCCCGGTTCATGGCCGAACTCGCTCGTCGAGCACCCGACGACGTGATCGTCTTCGACGAGGCCTTGACCGTCTCGCCCGACGTCACGCGATACTTGGTGCCCATCCGCCCCGACCATTTCTTCCAGACCCGCGGGGGGTCGCTCGGCGTCGGAATCCCCGGCGCGCTGGGCATCAAGGTCGCGAGGCCCGACAAGACCGTCATCGGCTTCTCTGGCGACGGCGGCAGCATGTACACGATCCAAGCGCTGTGGACAGCGGCGCATCACGACATCGGCGCCAAGTTCGTGATCTGCAACAACCAAAGCTACATGCTCCTCAAGCTCAACATCCTGCAGTATTGGACCGAGCAAGCCGGCGTGGCGCCGCACGAGTTCCCGAAGAGCTTCGATCTGGCGCCGCCGGTGATCGACTTCGCGACCCTGGCGACCGCGTTGGGGGTGCCGTCGCGGCGGGTCGAGCGCCCCGACGAGATCGGCCCCGCGATCGAAGCCATGCTCGCCCACGACGGACCGCTCCTCATAGACCTCGTTCTCGACCCCGCCGTACCAGGGGTGGCCCGTTGACGCCGCTTCGTGCCCGGCCCAGGAAGGTTCGGTTCCAACCATGACGACGAAGACGCCAGGCAAGACGTTCTACGACGATCAGATCGCGCTGCTCGAGGGTGGCCAGGTCGAGCGGCTCGTGGCGCAGCAATACAACGACGACGCCCAGCTCGTGGGGTTCGACGTCAACGTCACGGGGCGCGAGGCCTTGATCGAACACTTCCGGGGCTACCTTGCAGCGCTGGGTTCGCTGAAGGTCCTTTCTACTGACAAGTTCACGGAGACCGACGACGCGATCTTCTTCGAAGCGACCGTCCGCACCGATCACGGCGTCGCCCGCGTCTACGACGTGTTCATGCTGCGCGACGGCAAGGCCACCCACCACTTCACGGGCCTCATCTCGGTGGCCCCGCTGCCCGACGCCCAGGAGACGGCATGACACCACCGGACACGCGCGACCACGTTCCCTTCTCGGACGAGAACCTTCGCGCCTTCGCCGAAGCCTGGTACCGCGCCCTCGACGTTCATGCGCCCACGGAGGATCTGCGGGTCCTGCTGGCACCCGACGGCCTGCAGATGATCTTCCCCGAGAAGACGTTGCAGGGCCTCGGAGACTTCGACGCCTGGTACGCCGGTGGCACCTACGGCGACGGCACCACCGCACCCGGCGTGATCAACCTGTTCTTCGACGAGAACCACACGGTGCTCAGCGTGACCGTCGCGGAACGGAGCGAGCGCGATGCCGTCGTCGACGTCGTGGTGGGCTGGCAGGCGAGTTGGTTCGTGCGCCCCGAGGCCAAGAGCCGCCGGACGTCGATGAACGCCACGCAGCGGTGGACCATCCGGCCCGCTCCGGCGGGTCGCAACCCGTTCGGTGTGGTGATCGCGGCCTACAACGCCACGGTCAAGGACTTCGAGTACGCCCCCGGCTTCGCCCGGCTCTGACCGCCGACCAGCCGCCCCGCGCAGCGGAGGACCGTCCCGACCCCGGCACGCGCCCACCCGGGCAGGAGAGGAACGCAGATGGCCAACACCGAGCTCGTCTTCAAGATGTACGACTACTTCGGCAAGGGGGACATGGCGTCGATCAAACGCGACCTGTTCCATCCGGACGTCACGTGGAAGATGCCGGGGCACCATCCCCTGTCGGCCACGATGGAAGGCGTCGACGCCGTGATCGCCTTCTTCGGCGCGCTGTTCCAGGCCGGCATCCACGTCGACAACGCGCACTTCGGCGAACTCGACGATGGAACCGTGGTGGAGAAGCACCTCGGCCATGGCACCAGTGGCGGCGAGGAGTTCTTGTTCCCGACCTGCACGACCTACGGCATCAAGGACGGCAAGATCTTCGCCGTCCAGGTCCACACGGGCGATCAGCACACGGTCGATCGCTACATGTGGGCACAGTTCAAGCTCAAGGGCATCCCCGAACGACTCGCGGGATCCTGAGCGGCAGGCGGGGAGACACGATGTCCAGCAAACTGACCGTCGAGCACGTTCAGAACGCCTACCAGGCCCTGGCGTCCGGCAGCCGCGACCTCTGTGAGCAGTACTGGGCCGAAGACATGGTCTGGGAAGTGCCGGGGCACAACCAGTTGTCGGGGTGGAAGCACGGCCTCGACGGCTTCCTCGGCTTCATGCAACGCGTCGGTGAACTCAGCGGCGGCAGCTTCCGCATGAAGGCGATCACGATCATGGTGAACGACGAGTACTCGTGCGACGTGACCAACAACAAGGGCACGCGGGCCCACGATGCCAGCAAGAAGCTCGACATCGACGTCGCTCACGTGCTCCGCTGGCGCGACGGCAAGGTGATCGCCGGCAAGGGTGGCATCTTCGGCGACGGCACCGCCCAGTACGACGAGTTCTGGTCGTAGGGCGCGCCGTTCCGCCGGCGACGCACCTCACCTTCATCCGCGGTGCTCGGAAAGGATCCACACCATGCCCATCATCACCATCAAGACGATCAAGGACGCCGTGCTCACGAGCGACGCTCAGAAGCGCGAACTGCTGCAGAAGATGACCGACACGTTCATCGAGGTCGTAGGCGAGGTCGCCCGTCCCTTCACGTACTGCATCATCGAAGAGACGCCGATGTACGAGTGGTCGCTCGCCGGCAAGCCGCTCCCCGACTTCGCGTACCTCTCGGGTCCCGAGTTCATGGGGCTGCACGACAAGTCGAACGACATCATGAAGGCCTACATGGCCCAGTTGGCAGCACAGGCCACGGCGGCGTCAGGCGACTCGGAACGCGAAGCCAAGGCGAACGACCAATGGCGGGGTAGCGCCGACGTCTGAACGGCGGCATCGGCGGCGACGTTCCGCTGCGATCCCGGCCCCGGCACCCACGCCTGGTCGACGGCGCCGAAGCCCCGACCGGCCGCGCATCGTCCGTACACCCCACCCTGACTAGGAGGCGCGGCATGACGGTCGAACCGTCCACGCTCGAGCAAAAGAACAAAGAACTCTTCCATCGCTGGTTCGGAGAGGTCTGGAACGCCGGCAACTACGAGGTGGCCCAGCAGGTCATCAGCCCGACCATGCGCGTGCATGGTGCCGGTGGACAACCCGTTCAGATGGGACCCGACGGCGTGTCGGGGTTGGTGCGCACCTGGCGTGACGCCTTCCCCGACGGCCGCATGACCATCGACGGGGTGATCGCCGAGGGCGGCCTGGTCGCGGCGCTGCTCACGTGGCACGGCACGCACGAGGGCGAGTTCTACGGCGCGGCGCCGTCGGGCAAGCGCGTCGCGTGCACCTCGATCGGGATCGACGGGATCGCCGACGGCATCATCGTCGACGGTTGGGGCGAACTCGACATGGCCGGGATGATGCAACAGATGGGCGCGTTCCCGATGGTGGGCCCAGGTGCCACGGCGAAGGGCGCCGGCGCCGATTGGGGTAGCGGTCCGGTCACTTCGGGTCCTGCCGACGGCGACGTGAAGGCCGTGGCCGCGAGCTTCGCGTCTGCGCTGGCGGCCGGCGACGTCGCTGCCGTGCTCGCCTCGGGGTACCGCGAGTACGGACCCGTGTTCGGGGCCACGGACGCTGCGGGGGCCCAGGCGGTCCTGACGGCGCTGAGCTCCGCGATGCCCGACCTCCGGTACGAGCAAGACGGGGCCATCGTGATCGCCGAGGGCGATCTCGTCGCCATCCACGGCGTCTTCTACGGGACCCACACCGGCACGCCGCTCTACGGCGCCGCGGCGAAGGGGTCGGCCGTGACCTGGTCGCAGACCGACCTGTTGCGCGTCAAGGGCGACAGGGTGACCGAGCGATGGCTTTGCGCCGACACGTTGGCCATCCTCAACCAGACCGGTCCGCGGTGACGTCGGAGACCGCGATGGCGGACCCAAGGTCGACGCACCAGATCGGTCCGATCCCGCACCATGGAGGTACCACGGATGAGTGAGTCAGCGAACAAACGAGTGTACCGCCGCTTCGTCGAGGAAGTCATCAATCGGGGCAACGTCGACGTCATCCCCGAGCTGTTCCATCCAGCCTACGTCGACCACAGCGCACCTCCCGGCAGCGGCGCGGGCGTGAGCGTCTACGATCAGGTCGCCGCCATCCCGAAGCTGTTCCGCGGCGCGTTCCCCGACGTCCACTTCACCATCGAGAGCATGGTCGAGCAAGACGGCTGGGTCGGGACCCGCGTCACCGGGCGTGGCCAGCACATCGGCCGGCCCTTCATGGGTGCCGATCCGACGGGGCGCCATGTGGTCTGGTCGTCCGAGGGCATGTTCCGGATGCAGGACGGCAAGATCGCCGAGCACTACGGGCAGCCCGACCTGTTGGGCCTGCGCGAGCAGATCATGCTGAAGCCTGAGCCCGGCTCGCTGGACGAGATGCGGGCGATCGTCGCCAAGTACGTCTACGCGACCAACATGGGCAACTTCGACGCCTTCGACGAGTTCGTCGTCGAGGACTACGTGGACCACGACCCGGTCCCGGGGCAGAAGCCTGGCCGCGAGGGCCTGAAGGACGCGTATCGCGCGTTCCTCTCCGCGTTCCCCGACATCTGGTTCACCTTCGAGGAACTGATCGCGCAAGGCGATCTCGTCGTCGGCCGCGGCGTCATCCAGGGCACCCACCAGGGCGAGTTCCTCGGCGTCCCCCCGTCCGGCAAAGTCCTCCACTGGACCGGTACCCGCATGTTCCGGGTCAAGGACGGCAAGGTGACCGAGGGCTGGATCAACTTCGACGTGCTGGGACTCCTCCAGCAGATGGGCGTCGTTCCCACGCCCCCTGCACCCGACGGCCCCATCGCGCCGTCGAGCGTCGGCCTCCGCGGGGCATCCTCGACCCCCGCTGCCAACGAGGCCCTCATGCGCCGCTTCATCGACGAGGTGTGGAACAAGGGCAACCTCGACCTCGCCGACGAGTTCTTCCACCCCGAGGCCACCAGTCCCAGCGCCCCTGCCCTGCCGCCTGGCGGCGCGGGCGTCAAGGTCATCGCTTCGATGTTCCGCAGCGCCTTCCCCGACTACTGGATGACGATCGATTACCTGGTCGCGGACGAAGAGAAGGTCGCTGCGCGCTTCAGCCAGGGCGGCACCCACCGGGGCGACCTCTTCGGCATCCCCGCCACCGGCAAGACCGTGAAGTTCACCGAGATGGGCATCCTGCGCATCGCCGACGGCAAGGTGGTCGAGAGCTGGTACGACGTCGACATGGCCGGGCTCATGCAGCAGCTCGGCGTCGGCGGCTGACGTGATGCGCCGCGCCTCCCACCAAGAGGGGATCCGATGATGGCAACCGAACAGGAACGCAACGTCGCGCTCGTCCTGAAGATGTACGAAGAGGTCTGGAACCGCGGGAACCTCGGCTTCATCGACGAGGCCGTCTCGAAGTCCTTCGTCGACAACCCACCGAAGCGCTTCTTCACCGTGCCGACGCGGGGCCGGGAAAGCCTCCATGAGGCTGCCTCGGCGTTCAGGGGCGCCATGCCCGACTTCCGTGACGAGGTGATCCGCTGCGTGGCCGAGGGCGACAAGGTCTTCTACCTCGGCCGGATCACCGGGACCCATACGAAGCCGTTCTTCGAGTTCCCC
Organism: Trueperaceae bacterium; assembly: GCA_024636105.1. The sequence goes on from JAGXHO010000095.1 coordinate 11,823, forward strand.
CCCAGCGGCAACGCGGTCAACGTCTTGGGGATCAACGAGTTCCGCCTCGCGAACGGCGCCATCGTCGAACGCTGGGGCATCTTCGACGTCCTGAGCATGATGCAGCAGATGAACGTCGTGCCCAAAGCCTGATGGCACCGCGGCCGTCCGAGGAGGAGTGAACGCATGAGGAACCGCACGATCATCGACGACTACTACCGACTCGCCAACGCTGGCGACTGGACCGCTTGGTGCGACCTGTTCGCCGACGACATGGTGATGGACGAGCAACTCGCCGGGCACATCGACGGGCTCGCCACCCTGCGACCGATGATGGCCGGGATGAGCGAGGCCTACGCCGTGTTCCGGAACGAGGCCAAGCACGTCGTCGTGGACGGCGACCAGGGTGCGGTCGTGTCTCATATCTCCGCACGGGCGGCCAAGTTCCCCGACGAGCCGATCGAGGCGGAGGTCATGAATTACTTCCGCTTCGACGGGGGCAAGATCAGCTACATGGCGAACTTCCACGACTCGGCACCGTTCGAGCCGTTCCTGCGGCAGCTTCGCGGATGAGCGGGCGCCGCACTGCTCCGAGAGGGTCCCCATGAGCAAGAAGAAGGCGGCGTACGACTTCGTCGTGCTGGGCGCGGGTTCAGCCGGGTGCGTCCTGGCCAACCGCCTGAGCGAGCACCCGGACGCCCGCGTGCTGGTGATCGAGGCCGGCGGCACCGAGATCGGTCCCAACGTCGAGAACCCTTCGGTCTGGTTCACGCTGCTCGGCTCGGACATCGACTGGGGCTACACGACGGTGCCCCAAGACGGGCTGAAGGGGCGCAGCACCTACGAGCCGCGCGGCAAGATCATTGGCGGCTCGAGCCAGCTGTACCTGATGATGCACATCCGCGGCCACCCGAGCGACTACGACAACTGGGCCTACAACGGCTGCCCGGGTTGGTCGCATCGCGACGTGCTGCCGTATTTCCAGAAGCTCGAGGACCAGGAAGACCATACGAGCGATTGGGTGGGCCATGGCGGCCCGCTGAGCGTGATCAATGCCAAGAACCACGCCCACAACCCTCTGACGAAGTCGTTCATCGACGGCTGCCTCGAGCTCGGCTACCCGCCGACGGACGACTTCAACGGCCCTCAGATGACGGGCGCCGGCTGGCACCACGTCAACATCAAGGACGGCAAGCGCCACAGCGCCGCCGTCGCGTACCTGCTCCCCGCCCTGCAGCGCGACAACCTGACGCTCGAGGCCAACGCCCAGGTCACCCGCCTGATCGTGACCAAGGGGCGCTGCACCGGGGTCGAGTACGTCAAGGACGGCAAGACCCACAAGGTCGAAGCCGCGCGGGAGGTCATCCTCTGCGCCGGCGCGCTCGAGTCCCCCCACCTCCTCCTGAACTCCGGCATCGGACCCGCCGCTCAGCTCGGCCAGTTCGGCATCCCGGTCGTCGCCGACCTGCCCGGCGTCGGCGAAAACTTCCACAACCACGTGCTGATGGGGTTGATCGCCGAGACGCGCGAGCCCGTCCAGCCTGGTCGCCTCAACACCTCCGAAGCCGCCCTGTTCTGCTCCTCGGATCCAGGGTACGCGGTGCCCGACCTGCAGTTCAACTTCGTGCACCTACCGTTCGACGTCATCGTCGGGGCGAACAATCCCAACTCGGTCTCGCTGATCTCGGGGCTCCAGCGCCCGCAGTCGCGGGGCTGGGTGCGTCTGCAATCGGACGATCCGCTGGCGCGGCCGTTGCTCAACCCCAACTACTTGGCCGTGGAGCACGACGTCGAGCGGATGAAGGCCATGGTCGAGATCGGACGCGAGATCTACGCCAGCAAAGCGATGGCGAAGGTCCTGACCGGTCGCGAACTCCTGCCCGGTCCGGACGTGAAGAGCGAGGCCCAAATCCTCGACTTCATCCGCAACCGCAGCGACAGCTACCACCACCAGGTCGGCTCGTGCAAGATGGGCCTCGACGCGATGGCGGTCGTCGCCCCGGACCTGAAGGTGAACGGGGTCGAAGGGCTCCGCGTGGCCGACGCGAGCGTCATGCCCACCATCGTCACGGGGAACATCAACACCGGCGTCGTGATGATCGCCGAGAAGGCGTCCGACCTGATCAAGGCGAGCCACGGTCTGACCAGCACGCACGCCGGACGCGCCGCGTGAAGCTCGAGGGCCGCAAGATCGGGATCCTGCTCGAGAGCGACTTCTACGAGCCCGAGATCTTCTATTACCAGCGGCGCTTCGCGGAGGAGGGCGCCGAGGTCCATCTCCTCACGCGCCTCTGGGGTCAGCCCTCGCTGACGTTCCTGGGCCATGAGTTCCGAGCGCCCATCGAGGTCCACGAGAGCTTCGAGGACATCGACGACGAGGAGCTGCGCACGTACGCGGCGATCGTCGTCCCGTCCGGCATGGTGTCCGACCGACTGCGCTACAGCGAGGACCCGATGCACGCGCTGCCCCCGGCGACGGCCTTCTTGCAGCGCGCGTTCGCGGAGCCGAGCGTGATCAAAGGAATCATCTGCCACGGCATGTGGTTGCTGGCGCCCGCTCCCGAACTGGTGCGCGGTCGTCGGGTGGTGGCCCACAACAACCTCTACGGCGACGTCCGCAACATGGGCGCGATCTACACCGACGAAGACGTGGTGGTCGACGGGGACCTCCTGACCGGCCGGTCCGGTGGGCACTGCCACCTCTTCGCTCGCCGTCTCGTCGAGTTGCTCTCGGAACGGGTCGCGGTATGACCCCGGCCGTGCGCTTCTCGCACGTGGCGCTCAGCTGCCGCGATCCCGCGGTGACCGAACGTTTCTACGTGCGCCACTTCGGGTTCCGTCGGGCGCGCGTCGTGCCCCTGGGCGAGCAGCAGCTCGTGTTCCTCCGCGCTGGGGACGTGTGGCTGGAACTGTTCCAGGCCGAGGGCGAGGACCGCGGACCCCGTTCCGAAGCGGACGGCCCCCACACCGTCGGCGTGCGGCACCTGGCCTTCCAGACGGACGACGTCGACGCGGTGCTGACCGGCCTCGGGGACGACGCCGAAGTGACCCTAGGGCCGCTGGACTTCAGCGCTTTCATCCCAGGATGGCGGACGGCCTGGGTGCGCGATCCCGACGGCGTGATCGTGGAGATCAGCCAGGGGTACGTCGACCAAGACGATCCTCCCGCGCTGGACGGTTCCCGTTGACGACCCCGCCGTCCGCCGCCCCGATGCGGTACCGACCCCTGGGCCGGACCGGCCTGAAGGTCTCCGAGCTGAGCCTCGGCACGATGACCTTCGGTGGTGGCGCCACGATCGGCGGCGTGGACCAGGTGGGTGCAGACGCGCTCGTCGGACAGGCGCTCGACGCCGGCGTCAACTTGTTCGACACCGCCGACGGCTACTCGGGCGGCGAGGCCGAACGGTTGCTCGGGCGCGCGTTGGGCGCCCGTCGCTCCGAGGTGCTCATCGCCAGCAAGGTGCGCCTCAAGACGGGACGACGCGGCGTCAACGACATCGGCCTGTCCCGGAGCCACGTCCTCGACGCCGTGCACGCGAGCCTCGCCCGGCTCGGGACCGACTACCTCGATATCTACCAACTCCATATTCCCGACGACCAGACGCCGCTGGACGAGACCTTGCGGACGCTCGAAGACCTGGTGCGGTGGGGCCTGGTGCGGTACGTCGGCTGCTGCAACTACCCCGCCTGGCACGTGATGAAGGCTCTGAGCATCGCCGAGCGACACGACTGGACGCGTTTCGAAGCCGTACAGGTGCACTACAGCTTGGCCGCGCGGGACATCGAGCGCGAGCTGGTGCCGCTAGTTCGCGACCAGAGCTTGGGACTGCTCGTCTGGAGCCCGTTGGCCGGTGGCCTGCTGTCGGGCAAGTTCGCGCCCGGTGTCAGCGGCCCGGCCGGCAGCCGGCGCACCTCGTTCGATTTCCCCCCGGTGGACGTCGCCCGTACCTTCGCGGTGGTCGACGTGCTCCGCGACATCGCCGCGGAGCACGACGCCACCGTCGCGCGCGTGGCCCTGGCATGGCTGTTGCACCGGCCGTTCGTGACCAGCGTCGTGATCGGCGCCCGCAAGCCGGCGCAGCTCGCCGACAACCTCCAGGCGAGTGGGCTGCGCCTCACGGACGACGATCTCGTTCGCCTCGAACGCGTGAGCGCCCTGGCGCGCGAGTACCCCCAATGGATGCTCGAGCACCCTTGGGACGAGCGCGTCGACGCACCTCGCTACCCGCCCCCCACCGCACCCCGAGCGGCATCGGACGAACGTTCCGACGGCGCCCCCGAAAGGAACCCAACCCCATGAGCAGCACCGCCCTTCCGGCCACCTTCTCCGACACCGTCGCCGGCTACGTCGTCTCGTTCGACCGCGAGGCGGACCGCCTCACGCTCCGCACGAGCGCGGGCCGCGAGTACCTCGTCCAACTCAAGGCGATGACGTACGCGCAACTCGTGCGCAACTTGGGCGAGCCGTACCGCGACTCGACCGCGCAGATGCGCGACATGCTCACCGCGGGCCGCTACGTCTACGTGTACGGCACGTTCTACGACGACGACAGCACGATCACCTTCGAAGCGCAGTACCTGGTGTTCGTCGGCCGATCCGCGGACGAGTACGTCTTCGAGCGACCGGATTGGTGGGTGAAGCAGATCTACGAACTCGCCGACTTCTACACCACCGCGCAGTTCGGCGACGGCCCCATCGACTACAACCACTATCGCACCACCATCCGACTCACGGGCGAGAAGCCCACGGACAACTACCGGCAGGAGACGGACACGATCTCCCGCCTGGTCTACGGCCTGGCGTCCGCCTACCTGCTCACGGGGGAGGATCGATTCCTCGAAGGTGCCGAGAAGGGCACCGAGTACTTGCGCGAGCACATGCGCTTCTACGACACCGACGAGAACATCGTGTACTGGTACCACGGCATCGACGTGCACGGTCGCCGCGAGGACAAGGTGTTCGCGTCCGAGTTCGGCGACGACTTCGACGCCATCCCGGCCTACGAGCAGATCTACGCGTTGGCCGGGCCGATCCAGACATACCGCATCACGGGCGACCCCCGGATCCTCAAGGACGCTCAGCTCACCGTCGACCTCTTCGATCGCTTCTACCTCGACACGGAGGGCGGCGGGTACTTCTCCCACCTGGACCCCATCACGCTCGACCCGCGCAGCAAGGCGCTCGGGGCGAACCAGGCGAAGAAGAACTGGAACTCGGTGGGCGACCATGCGCCGGCGTACCTGATCAACCTGGTGCTGGCGACCGGCGACGAGCGCTACACGAAGATGCTCGAGGCCACCTTCGACACGATCACCAAGTACTTCCCGAACTACGACGAGAGCCCCTTCGTCCAGGAGAAGTTCCACGAGGACTGGTCCGCCGACCGGACCCACATGTGGCAGCAGAACCGCGGTGTCGTCGGCCACAACCTCAAGATCGCCTGGAACCTCATGCGCATGTACGGCCGTGCGGCCAAGCCCGAGTACGAAGCGTTCGCTCGGAAGATCGCGGAGCTCATGCCCCCGATCGGCAGCGACCAGCAGCGCGGTGGCTGGTACGACGTCATGGAGCGCGAACGGCAGTCAGGGCAGGACCTCCACCGGTTCGCCTTCCACGACCGCAAAGCCTGGTGGCAGCAGGAGCAGGGGATCCTGGCGTACTTGATCTTGCACGGCGTGCTCGGGGGCGACGACTACCTCGCGCTGGCGCGCGAGTCCGAGTCGTTCTACAACGCGTTCTTCCTCGATCACGACGACGGCGCGGTCTACTTCAACGTGCTCGCGAGCGGCATCCCCTACCTGGTCGGCACCGAACGCTTCAAGGGCAGCCACTCGATGAGCATGTACCACTCGGGGGAGCTGTGTTACCTGGCCGCCGTGTACACCAACCTGCTCATCACCAAGCAGCCCTTGGACCTGTACTTCAAGCCGCTGCCGAGCGGGTTCGAGGACCGACTGCTGAGGGTGGAACCCGACATCCTGCCCAAGGGCAGCGTGAGCATCAGCCACGTCTGGCTCGACGACGAACCGTACACCGATTTCGACGCCGAGGGTCTCGTGGTGCGCTTGCCCGACCGCGACGAACGCGTGCGGGTCAAGGTCCGACTCCAACCCAGAGGGCGGTGATCGACATGGAGATCCAACACAAGACGCAGGGCGACGCGGTCGTCGTCTCACTGCATGGCGAACTCGACGGCAAGACGGCGCCGCAGGCGCAACAGGAGATCGTGCCCTTGATTCCAGACGCCGGGAAGATGGTGCTGGACATGCACGACGTGGGGTACATGTCGAGCGCCGGGCTGAGGATGATGCTGTTGCTCTACCGTCAAGCGGTCGGCAAGGACACGAGGATCGCCCTCGCCGGCCTCTCCGAGGACATCAGCGACACGATGAGCGCCACCGGCTTCCTGGACTTCTTCGTCGTGAGCGACACGGTCGAGTCGGGCCTGAAGCGTTTGGCGGAGCCTGCATGAGCCAAGCCGCCCGGATCGACTTCTACCCCACGCACGTGCACGAATCGTTCAAGGTGCGAGCCGGCGACGTGTTCCCGTTCGGTGCGACTCTGGTCCCCAACGGGGTGAACTTCTCCGTGTTCTCGAGCCATGCCACGTCGTGCACCCTCGTGTTGTTCGAGAAGGGCGAGCGGACGCCGAAGGTTGAGATCCCCTTCTACCCGGAGTTCCGCATCGGCAACGTGTTCACGATGGTCGTGTTCGACCTCGACGTGGAAACGCTGGAGTACGGCTTCCGCATGGATGGCCCTTGGGACCCCGACAACGGCCACCGCTTCGACCCCAGCAAGATCCTGACCGATCCGTACGCGCGCGTGATCGGAGGGCGCGACGTCTGGCGCAAGACCCCGGATTGGGACGATCCTTATCAGCACCGCGCGCGCCTCGCGTTCAACGATTTCGATTGGGAAACGGATCGGCCGCTCGAGGTGCCGATCGAGGACCTGGTCGTCTACGAGATGCACGTGCGCAGCTTCACGGCCCACCCGTCGTCGGGCGTCAAGTTCCCCGGCACGTTCGCCGCGATCCGAGACAAGATCCCGTACCTGAAAGACCTCGGCGTGAACTGCGTCGAGCTGATGCCGATCTACGAGTTCGACGAGTTCGAGAACAGCCGGCCCAACCCGGAAACGGGCGAGTTGTTGGTCAACTACTGGGGCTACAGCACCGTGGGGTTCTTCGCGCCGAAGGCGGGCTACGCCGCGACCGGGCGGCTCGGAATGCAGGTCGACGAACTCAAGACCCTGATCAAGGAACTGCACCGCAACGGCATCGAGGTGTTCTTGGACGTGGTGTTCAACCACACGGCCGAGGGCGATCAGCGTGGCCCCACGATCTCGTTCCGCGGCCTCGACAACAAGACCTACTACATGCTCACGCCCGAGGGCTACTACTTCAACTTCAGTGGCACCGGCAACACCCTGAACTGCAACAACCCCGTCGTCCGCAACATGGTCCTCGATTGCCTGCGCTACTGGGCGGCCGAGTACCACATCGACGGCTTCCGGTTCGACCTCGCCGCGATCCTAGGTCGCGACCCGAGCGGGGCACCCCTGAACAACCCTCCGCTCCTCGAGACCCTGGCCTACGACCCGGTGCTCGCGAAGTGCAAGCTGATCGCCGAGGCCTGGGACGCCGGCGGTCTGTACCAGGTCGGCTCCTTCCCCGCCTACGGCCGTTGGGCCGAGTGGAACGGCCAGTACCGCGACACGCTGCGCCGCTTCCTCAAGGGGGACGAAGGCGTCGCGACCGCCATGGCCACGCGGATCGCGGGTTCGCCCGACCTCTACCGGGAACGCGGCGCGACGGCGTCGATCAACTTCGTCACCGCCCACGACGGCTTCACGCTGCTGGACCTCACGTCCTACGACGAGAAGCACAACGAGGCGAACGGCGAGAACAACCAGGACGGCGCGAACGACAACGAC
>JAGXHO010000096.1 GCA_024636105.1 Trueperaceae bacterium
CCTCCGGCGCCAGATCGGCATCGTGCAGCAAGACGTCTTCCTGTTCGGCGGCACCGTGCGCGACAACGTCCTCTACGGCCGCCTGGACGCGAGCGAGGCCGACGTGCTCGAAGCGATCCGCCGCGCCCGCCTCGACGACGTGGTCGCCGACCTACCGCACGGCCTCGACACCGTGATCGGCGAGCGCGGCGTCAAGCTCTCCGGAGGTCAGAAGCAACGGCTGGCGATCGCCCGGATGTTCCTCAAGAACCCGCCCATCCTGATCCTCGACGAGGCCACCAGCGCGCTCGACTCCGAGACCGAGCGCGCCATCCAGCGCTCGCTCGCCGAGCTCTCGGTCGGGCGGACCACGCTCGTGATCGCGCACCGCCTCGCCACGGTCGTGGGCGCGGATCGGATCGTGGTGGTCGACGCCGGTGGGGTCGCCGAGCAGGGACGGCACGCGGAGCTGATCGCGGCGGGCGGGGCGTACGCGCGGCTGCATGCGGCGCAGTTCGGGGTGGGGTAGGCGACGGCCCAGGCCGGCCCGGCACCGACCCAGCGCGATCGGTCGGACGCCACTCGCTCGCGCATGCTCGCTCCATGCCACCGACCGAGGATCCACGCAGTGCGCTTGCATTCCGTCGCTCTTCGCAGCAGAATGCATGCATGCCCACGTCCATCACGATCCGCGACGTCCCCGAAGCGACGCGCGACGAACTCGCCGCACGTGCGGCACGAAGTGGCCGGTCGCTTCAAGAGTTCCTGCGCCTGGAGCTGATCGAGCTCGCCGAGCACCCGGACCCGGCCGACGTCATCGCCCGGGCCCGCGAGCGCCTTCGGCGCACGGGCACGTCGATCCCGCCGGAAGCCATCCTCGCGTACCTCCACGAAGACCGCAGCAGGTGACACGTCGATCGCTCATCGTGGCCGACGCGTCGCTAGTGCTCGGGGCGCTCGTGTACCCCGGCGCCCTAGGAGTCTGGGCCTCCACGGTCCTGGCCGAGCACACGCTCGCGGCGCCCGAACTCATGCCGGCGGAGACGACGAACGCGCTTCGGAGAGCGGTGCTCGCACGGACGGCAAGCCCAGAAGAAGCGGCCATCGTGCTCGCCGACCTCCAGGACCTTCGGGTCGACTACTACCCGTTCGTACCCTTCATGGAGCGCGTCTGGGAGCTGCGTGCGCACGTCACCAGCTACGACGCCTGGTACGTTGCCCTCGCCGAGTCCCTCGCCGCGCCCCTCGCGACGATCGACCGCCGGCTCGCGAACGCCACCGGCACGCGTTGCCGGCATCTCATGCCGGCGGACACCTGACGCTTCCGACCCTGAGGCCCGTCGGCTGGCCATCGCGCTCGAACCGACCTGACCCGTCCGCGACGCACGCACCCCTACGGGATCGGCGGTTGCCCTCCGATCCCGCCGCCACGCTTCGCGTCAGCGCCACCGTGTTGCCGGAGCGGATGCCGGTCGACACCGCCGCACCACCCGCGCTCGCGTAGGTCACCGCTGCGCCGGACGTCGAGCAGACCTTCACCACAAGCGTACGAACGGCCTCCGTCCACGGACCGTCCAGCACCAGAAGCGACTCGACCATAGGCGACGCCCCCCTCCTCAGGTACCCTCACCCCCATGCCCCGCGAGACCGTCGCCGCCAAGCGCGCACGCGCCGCCGCCGTCCTGGAAGGCCTCCGCACCCTCTACCCAGACGCCAAGACCGAGCTCGACTTCGGCACCCCGTTCCAGCTCGTGATCGCCACGCTCCTCTCGGCGCAGGCGACCGACGTCAGCGTCAACGCGGCCACCCCGGCGCTCTTCGCACGCTTCCCCACCTGCGAGGCGCTGGCGCAGGCCGCGCCCGAGGACGTCGAGCCCTACATCCGCACGATCGGTCTGTACCGGAACAAGGCCAAGAACTCGGTGGCGGCGGCGCGGCGCCTCGTGGAGGTGTACGGCGGCGAGGTCCCGCGCACCGTCGAGGAGCTGGTCACGCTGCCGGGCGTCGGACGCAAGACCGCGAACGTGGTGGTCTCGAACGCCTACGGCGTGCCGGCGATCGCCGTCGACACCCACGTGGGCCGCCTCGCGCGCCGCCTGGGCTTCAGCAAGCACGCCGACCCGGACAAGGTCGAGGCCGACCTGATGAAGCTCTTCGAACCAGCCGACTGGGTGTTCTTGCACCACGGGCTGATCTTGCACGGCCGCCGCGTCTGCGCGGCGCGCAAGCCGGATTGCGCGGGGTGCGGGCTCGCGGCGGTGTGCCCGTCGCGGCAAGGCTGAGCGACGCCGCACCCCGCTGGTACCCTGCCGACCATGCCCGCCGAACCCACCCCCCTCGACGCCCTCATCGTCGGCGCCGGCCCCATCGGCCTCGAGGCCGCGATCCAGGCGAAGCGCGCCGGCCTGCGCGCGGTCGTCCTGGAGCAGGGCGCGATCGCGAACGCCATCGTCGGGTACCCCACGTACATGACCTTCTTCACCACCAGCGAGCGCCTCGAGATCGGCGGCCACCCCTTCGTCACCGCCACCGACAAGGCCACCCGCAAGGAGGCGCTCGACTACTACCGCAAGGTGGTCGCGAACGAGGGCCTGGACGTGCGCACCTTCACGCGGGTGACCGCGCTCCGGCGAACGCCCGACGGCTTCGAGGTCGACGCGCTGCCCGATGGGGGCGCGCCCACCACCTTCCGAGCCGCCAACGTGCTTCTCGCCACCGGCTACTTCGACGACCCCAAGCCGTTCGACGTCCCGGGCGCCGACCTCCCGCACGTGTCGCACCGCTACCGCGAGGCGCACGCCGAGTACGGCCGCTTCGTTCTGATCGTCGGCGGCGGCAGCGGCGCGGCCGACGCGGCGCTCGACCTCTTCCGACACGGCGCGCGGGTGACGATGGTCCACCGCGGCGCCGACTTCAAGCGCAGCCTCAAGTACTGGATCCGTCCGAACCTCGAGAACCGGGTCAAGGAGGGATCCATCCGCGCGCTGTTCCATGCACGTGTCGAACGCATCGAGCCGGGACGGGTGCACGTGGTGCGCGCGCCCGAGGGCGCCCCCGAGGAGCGCCTCGTGGTGCCCGCCACCCGCGTCCTGCTCCTGACCGGCTACCGCGCCGACCCGGCGCTCTTTCGCCAGGTGGGCGCGACGGTCGACCCCGCCACCGAGGTGGTCGCGGTCGACGAGGCGACCCGCGCGACGAGCGTCCTCGGCCTCTACGCGATCGGCTCCGCCGGCCAGGGCGGCCGCACGAGCGACATCTTCATCGAGAACGGTCTGCCGCACGCGCGAGCAGCGGTGGCGCACGTCGCCGATCGGGTCGCTGTGGGCCCCACCCTCGAAGCGTCAACCCGGTAGCTCGAGCACCGACCGCACCTCGACCCCTTTGCGGATCTGCCGGCTCGCGTCCCCAGCGTGAACGATGTAGGTGCGGGTGGGTCGCACGTCCTCGAGCGCCCTCCAAAAGCCCCGATCGGTCGTGGGCGCGGTCCCGTATCGGACCTCGAACGCCGTCGCCACGCCCTCCTTCCGGACGACGAGGTCGAGCTCGACCCCGGTCGCGGTGCGGTAGAAGGACGCGTCCGCCTCGGGCCGAGTCGCGAGCAGCTGCTCGATCACGAACCCCTCCCACGACAACCCGGCGATCGGGTGGCCTTGCAGCGCGTCCCATTCGGGCACGTCGAGGAGCGCATGCAGCAAGCCGCTGTCGCGCAGGTAGAGCTTCGGCGACTTCACCAGCCGCTTGGTGACGTTCGCGCGGAGCGGTTCGAGCCGGCGCACGAGTAGGGCGCCGACGAACAGGCCGGCATACCAAGTGGCGGTCGGCGACGTGACGCCCAGCCCGCGCGCGAGGTCGGAAGCGTTCCACAGCTGCCCGTGGCGGTGCGCCACCATCGTCCAGAAGCGCTGCAGACGCTCGGGGGGCAGCCTCGGTCCGAGCTCCGGGAAGTCGCGCTCCAGGAACGTCCGGACGAAGGCGCGGCGCCAGTCGAACGCGTCGGCATCGCTCGCCGCGAGGAAGCTCGCGGGGAACCCGCCACGCGACCAGAGCCGATGGACGTGCTCCGGCGACGCTCCGACCTCGTCCAACGTCAACGGTCCGAGCTCGACGAACTCGACCCATCCCGCGAGGTCGTGGGACGGACCCGCGAACAGGTCGGGCGCTGCGGGAGCGAGCACCAGGAAGCGTCCCGGCACCCGGTGCGCGTCGACGAGGGTGCGCAGCACAGGAAGCAGCTCGGGCATCCGATGCACCCCGTCCAGCACCACCAGCGCGTGCCGGTTCGCATCCAGGTAGAGCTCGGGGGCCCGCAGGCGCGCCACGTCCGACGGGCGCTCGAGATCCAGGTACACGACCTCGCCCGGCCACGAGCGCGCCACCTCGAGCGCCAACGTCGTCTTGCCCACCTGGTGCGGCCCCAGCAGGCCCACGACCGGTGCGCGCTCGAGGGCGTCGCGGAGGAGGGGTTCGATGCGGCGCTCGATCATCCTTGCAATCTTAAAGCGCCACTTTAAAATTGCAAGTTTGACGAAGCGCTCACGACGAACCGTCCCAAGGGGCATGATGGGGACGAACGTCGGCCATACCCGACACGGAGGTACCGCATGGACCGTCAACGCACCACCGGCATCGTCTTGGTCGCGCTCGGCGCGCTGTTCCTGCTGGCGCAGTTCGGCCAGCTGGGCACGTTCCTGTGGCCGCTCTTCGTGATCGCACCCGGCGTGGCGCTGCTGATCTGGGCGTTCATGGGCGGCAAGAGCGCCACCGGCCTCGCGATCCCCGGGAGCATCGTCAGCATGGTCGGCCTCATCCTCCTGATCCAGGCGCTGACCGGACGCTTCGACACCTGGGCGTACGCCTGGGGTCTGATCGTCGCCGCGGGCGGGGTCGGCACCTGGCTGCACGGCACCCTCTCGGACGACGAGAAGCTGACGCGCGACGGCATCAAGACGGCATCGACCGGCCTGGTGCTGTTCGCTGCCTTCGGGGTCTTCTTCGAGTTCATCATCGGCTTGGGCGGACGCGCGAGCTGGTTCGGCTCGTGGTTGGTGCCGGTGCTGCTGATCGGGGCGGGCGTCTTCCTGCTCTGGCGTCGCCGCAACCCGACGGCGTAGCGGCGCGCCATGCCGGCCCTCGTCGTCTTCGAATCGTTCTTCGGCAACACCGAGATGGTCGCGCGCGCGATCGCCGAGGCGCTCGGAGCGCCGCAAGCCGCCCGAGCGCGGCGCGTCGACGAGCTCGAGCCGGGCGACATGGCGAACGTCGACCTGCTGGTCGTCGGCTCCGCCACCCGCGCCTTCCGGCCGAGCCCGGCGACCCAAGCTTGGCTCAAAGGGCTCGCCCCGGGGCGCCTCGAAGGCGTCCGGGTGGCCGCGTTCGACACCCGGATGGACGTGGCCAAGGTCGGCAACCCCTTCTTGACGTTCCTCGCCAAGGTCTTCGGCTACGCGGCCGAACCGATCGCCAAAGGGCTCGCGCGTGTCGGCGGCGTCCCGGTCGGCGATCCGGCCGGCTTCGTCGTGGAGGAAAAGGAAGGTCCGCTGCGCGAGGGCGAGACCGACCGAGCACGCGCCTGGGCGCGCACCCTGGTGACCGACTAGCGAGCACCGTCAGGTACGCGCGTCGCCGGGTACCCTGGGGCATGAAGCTGGTCGTCACCCACGAGCAGCCCGACTTCGACGCGCTGGGGAGCGTGGCGCTCGCGACCGTGCTGTTCCCCGGCGCGATCGGGGCGCTCCCCGGGCAGGTGGACGGCTCGGTCGCCGAGCTGCTCCGGCTCTACCGCGACCACGTGCCGCTCGTCGACCCCGAGGAGGTCGACCTCGACGCGGTGCGCGCGCTGATCGTCGTCGACACCGCCGACCGCGGGCGGCTCGGGCGCTTCGAAGCCCTCGTCGACCGGGTGCCGGTCACCGTGTTCGACCACCACCCCGAGCCGACCGACCCCGTCCGCGGCAGCCAGGGGTTGCGCGAGGCGGTGGGCGCGACGGTGACGCTGCTGGCACGCCGGCTCGAGGCCGAGGGGGTCGCCTTGCCGCCCCCGATCGCCAGCCTGGCCCTGCTGGGCCTGCACGAGGACACCGGCGACCTCACCTACGACGGCGTCCGCCCCGACGATCACCGCGCCGCTGCCTGGCTGCTCACCCAAGGCGCCAACCTCGACCTGGTGCGACGCTTCCGCTCCGGCGGCACGCCGCCGGCGCTGCACGAGGCGCGCGACCGGCTGCTGGCCGAGGCCGACGTGCGCACGGTGCGCGGCCGCCGCATCGCCATCGGGATGCTGCCGGGCCCCGCCTACCAGCACGGCGCGAGCGCGATCGCCAACGACCTCCTCGACGCCACCGCCGCCGACGCCGCGCTCGTGGTCGCGCGGATGGAGGGCAAGACGCTCGTGTTCGCCCGCGGCGGGCCGTTCGTCGACGTGGGCGCGGCGCTCCAACGCGCGCTGGACGGTGGCGGCCACGCGCGCGCCGCCTTCGCGCGCAGCGAGCGACCCGCCGACGAGGCGCTGGCGCGGCTGCTCGAAGAGCTGCCCGACTGCGTCACGCCTCCCATACGCGCGAGCGACGTGATGAGCAGCCCGGTGGTCACCGTCCGCGACGACGCCCGCGTGTCCGAGGCGCGCCAGTCGCTCGCCCGCCACGCACACAACGGGATGCCGGTCGTCGACGGCGCCGGGAAGCTGTTGGGCGTGATCAGCCGGCGCGACCTCGACCAAGCGCTGCGGCACGACCTCGGCGACGCCGCGGTGTCGGGCTTCATGACCCGGCCCGCGCGCACCGCCGGCCCCGATGCCACGCTCGCCGAGCTCGAGTCGCTCGTGCTCACCTTCGACGTCGGCCGCGTGCCCATCGTCGACGGCGACGCCCTGATCGGCATCGTCACCCGCACCGACCTGGTCCGCGCCCGCCACCCGGCGCCCGCGCCGCGCGACCACGCCGAGCGGGTGTGGGCCTCGCTGCCGGACGGCGCGCGCGAACTGCTCGCCGCCGCCGCGGAGGAAGCGAGTCCCGCCACCCGCCTCTACCTCGTGGGCGGCACCGTGCGCGACGGGCTCCTGGGCGTCGGCTACGTTGATCTCGACGTCGTGGTGGAAGGCGGGATGGGCACCGCGGCCCTCGCGAACGCCTTGCAGCGCCGCCTTGGCGGCGAGCTGGCGATCCATGGCGCCTTCGGCACCGCCACGCTGTCGCTGCCGAACGGGCTGGTGCTCGACCTGGCGAGCGCCCGCGCCGAGGCGTACGACTACCCGGGGGCGCTACCGAGCGTACGCGCGGGCGACCTGGCCGCCGATCTCGCCCGCCGCGACTTCACCGTCAACGCCCTCGCCGTGCGCTTCCATCCGCGGCCACCGGAGCTGCGCGACCCCTTCGGCGGCCTCGCCGACCTCGAGGCGCGCCGGTTGCGCGTCTTGCACCCGCTCTCGTTCGTCGAGGACCCCACCCGGCTAGTGCGCGGCGCGCGCCTCGCCGGGCGCTTGGGGCTCCGCTTCGACGACGACGCGGCGGCCAAAGCGCGCGCGTCGTTGCGCCCAGCGGTGGTGGCGAACGTCTCGGGGCAGCGGCTGCGCGCCGAGCTCGAGCTCACCCTCGCCGAGGCACGCGCGACGCCCGCGCTGCGCCACCTCGACGGCTTGGGGGGGCTGGTGGGGCTCTACGGGTTGCGGTTCGACGAGGCGGCGATGGCGCGGCTGGACGAGGACCGGGGCGAGCGCGCCCTTCGCGGCGAGACCGCAAGCGAGCCCGAAGCGCAGGGGCCGCGCGCCGCCGAAGCCACCGCCGCGCTGCTCGTGCTGCTCGCCGCCACCC
>JAGXHO010000013.1 GCA_024636105.1 Trueperaceae bacterium
GCCCTATACGGGTCGCGACGAGGGACGGCCCGGCGCCCGCGTCGCATTGCGAACCGAAGGCGGCGCGCCGCACGCCTAACCTCGGCCCATGAGCGCCCTACGGGTCGAGGTCGGCAGCGATCATCCCGTGGCCACGCAAGCCGCGCGCGGCCCGCCGGGAGTTTCGCACCCCGCTCGCGATCGCTGGCGATCGGGCACGCGGCGATCGTCATCTGGATTGCGCGCATCGTAAGGGGTGCCAAACCCGGGGGGTACGTCCGTGTAGAACGTCCCCAAACGGTACGGTCGCTGGCTCAGGGCTTCGCTGTCCGCTGCACCCGCGTGGCCGGATGGATGAACAGGTAGATGATCGCCAGCGCCGCGCTTACGACCAGGACGGCGATGTAGGTGATCAGGTTGGGCAGCTTCTCGGGACGGACGTTCGAGAGCATCAGAACGAACGGCACGATCAACACGAGATCGTAGGCCAGGAAACCGGCCAACTGCCCGCCCGCATTCTGCCAGCGCGGGCGGATCAACCCGTACGCGAAATAGGCCGCCGCGCCCAGGAATATCCAGCCGTAGACGATCCGCCCGGACAGGTTGACGTCCCATGGGAGCACGTTGGGCGCCCCGAGCACGAGTTGGCCCCCTGCGACGATCAGCGCCACCAGGAACACGCCGAACATCCACCGGAGCGGGCGCGGCGTCGGGCGCGTATCGCGGTACGGGATCCGAATGGTGTAGGCCACCATCGCCAAACCGAAAACGGCCATCAGCAGCGACACCATGCTGAACGTCCGCAGACTCGGGTTCCTGTCGCTGATCTGGTAGGTGAAGATCGCCACTGGGGCGAAGATCGTCGCCAAGTCGAGGAAGACGCCAGCCAGCGCGCCAACTTCTCGCTGGAGTAGGCACCACAGCGTCGATGCGAACGCCGCTGCGATAATCGAACCGATGAAGAGGTACGTGGTCGAGTTGGTGTAGGGCAGCGGCCACAGATCGGTGATCGGTGCCCATTGAAAGATGAAGCCCAGCGCAAGGGTGGCCTGAGCGCCACACATCACGTACAAGAACACGCGTAGCATTCGGTGCATGAGTGCGTCCCTCTCCCTCAGTGGGTTCGAGCCGTTCCAGCCGTGCCCTTAGCGTGGCTTGCGGAGCGTCCCGCGGGCGTAGGGGCGTGGTGGATTCAGCTGGTAGGCACATGCAGTGTAGTGCAAGAAATTCGCCAGCCCCTTGTTCCGCGTGGTCGCCGCCGGATCCATCGACGGGAGCGGGTACCTGGTTCGGACGCTCGGCGAACCGCTGGCGGCGCGGGCCTCATCGTCCTGCGGAAGATCGTGTTCGACGTGACCGCGCACCCGCTTCGAGTACCGCGCTTCGGTACGACCTACGACCAGCCGTGGTGGCCCGCGGTCATCGCGCCACGAACCCCCCGCTCCGCTGCCCGACCACCAGCGGTCCGACCGTCAACGCCCGTCCGGCGCTGGCTCGGATCCACCCGACCACGGCCGAGGCGGTCGACGCGTCCGGCGCGTAGGTCATCGAGGCCAGGTAGCGGGCCAGCACGTCGGCGTCGTCGACGCGCAGTTCGCCGAAGTGGTCGTGGCGGACCACGTCCGCGAACGACGCGCCGAGGACGGCCGCCCCGTTCTCGAGCCGGAACGACAGGCGCTCGGGGCGGTCGACGCGCAGGTCGGGCCAGGCCGCGGCGAGCTCGGCGAGCAGCGCGGCCACCTCGGCCAGGTGCCCGTCCCCGTTCGTCGCCGCGACCAGCGTTCCGCCCGGGTGCAGCACGCGGCGCAGCTCGGCCAGCGCCTGGGCGGGTCGGGGCACGTGGTAGAGCATGTGGTTCGCGAAGGCGAGGTCGAAGGCTCCGTCGGGGAAGGGGAGCGCGGTCGCGTCCGCGACGCTCGCGTCCGCCGCCCGCCCCAGGTCGTCGAGCACCGCGCCCGCCTCGTCCACCATGCCCGCGGAGCGGTCGGTGAGGGTCAGACGCCAACCCGAGGGCACGAGATCGGCGACCGCCCGCCACATCCGCGCCGACCCGACGCCCACCTCGAGCACCCGGGCGCCAGGGGGCAGCGCCTCGGGGCGCACGGCGACCCGCCAGAGCCAGCGGTGGAAGTCCTCGGCGTCGGCCGGACCGAAGCCGTGCAGCGCGATCCGCGCCTGCAGCCGCGCGGGCGCGGCGTACGGCTCCGGCTCGCGCACGAGCCGCTCCAGGTCGGCGCCGGTCACCGGAGGAAGAACCCCGCACCCAGCGCGTCGTCCGGGTCGACCACCCAGGTGGCGAAGCCGACGATGGCGGCGCGGCCGGTGATCTCGGGCACCACCGCGTCGTACGGCCCGACGGTCGTGCGCTCGAGCGCGCGACCCCCGAAGGCCGAGCCCACGATCGACTCGTTCACGATCGTCTCGCCCAGCGCCAGCCGCCCTCGCGCGACGAGCTGCGCGACGCGGCCGGCGGTGCCGGTCCCCGTGGGGGAGCGGTCGACCTGGCGGTCGGCGAAGACGCAGACGTTGCGCTGGGTGCCCGCCGCCGTCGCCGGCGGCCCCGCCAGGATGGTGCCGTAGATCCCGCGGAGGTCGGGCTCGAGGGGGTGGACGACCTCGGCGGCCGCCATCGTCGCGTGCTTGATCTCGTGACCGGCCTGCACGAGGTCGCGCAGGCGCTCGGGGACGACCTCGAGCCCCACCTGCGCGGCGTCGAGGTAGGCGTAGAAGGCGCCGCCGAAGGCGACGTCGACGGTCACGTCGCCGAAGGAGGGGGTGCGCACGACCAGGTCGCGGGTGTGGAGGAACGACGGGACGTTGCGGAAGCGCACCTCGCCCACCCGGCGGCCGTCCCAAGCGACGAAGGCCTCGATGAAACCCGCCGGTGCGTCGATTCCGACGCGCGTCTCGGGCATCTGCCGCGCCACCAGCCCCTGCGCCACCGCGACCGTCGCGAGCGCGACGATGCCATGCCCGCACATGTCGCTGTAGCCCTCGTTGTGCATGAAGATCACGCCCAGGTCGGCTTCGGCGGTGGTGGGTTCGGTCACGTACGCGCCATACATGTCGGCGTGGCCCCGCGGTTCGAGGATCAGGGCGCGCCGCACGTGGTCGAGGTGCGCGCGGGCCCAGCGGCGTTTGGCCAGGATGGTGTCGCCCTGGATGCGCGGCACGCCGCCGGTCACGATGCGCAGCGGCTCGCCGCCGGTGTGGGCGTCGACGGTGGTGTACGTGGCGGCGAACTCCATGCGCCAATCTACTTCGGTGTCGGGGGTCGCCGCGGACGACCGTCCCAAGCCGCCGGCGGAGCCGGGGTGTAGCGTGGTGGGACCCGAGGAGGGCTGCATGGCCGAACCCGCGATCGACGTCGACGGCGCGCGCTTCGCGTACGGGGCGAAGGAGGTCGTCAAGGGCGTCTCGTTCCAAGTAGCGCCCGGCGAGGTGCTCGGGTTCCTCGGGCCCAACGGCGCCGGCAAGTCCACCACCATCCGGATGCTCACCGGGCAGCTCCGCCCGAGCGGCGGGCGGGTACGCGTGCTCGGCCACGACGTCGCGCGCGAACGGAGCACCGTCATGGCTCGGGTGGGCGTGAGCTTCGAGGAGAAGAACCACTACGTGGCGATGACCGGCGAGGAGAACCTGCGCTTCTTCGCCCGGCTGTACGGCGTACCGCACGCTGACGTGCGCTCGCTGCTCGACCAGGTGGGGCTCGGCGCGCGCGGCCGCGACCGCGTGGCCGGCTACTCCAAGGGGATGCGCCAGCGGCTGATGATCGCCCGCGCGCTCGTGCACGACCCCGACGTGTTGCTCCTCGACGAGCCGACCGATGGCCTCGACCCGGTGTCCGCCCAGGCGGTGCGCGACGTGATCCGCGCGCGCGTCGCGGCCGGGAACGCGGTGCTGCTCACCACCCACGACATGCACGAGGCCGACGAGCTCGCCGACCGCGTGGCGTTCCTCAACGAGGGGGCGATCTACGCCCTCGACACGCCCGAGCGCCTCAAGCTGGCGCACGGCACGCGCTCGGTGAAGCTGCGCTTGCGCGACGGCGAGGGCGTCCGCGAGGTTTCGGTGGCGCTCGACGGCGACGGCGACGCCGCGGCCGGGGCGCGCCTCGCCGAGGCGATGGCCGGTGGCGAAGTGCTGACGATCCACACCGCCGAAGCCTCGCTCGAGGAGGTCTTCTTGCGCATGACCGGACGAGGGCTCGCGTGAGCACCCGCCGCACCCGCGAGTTCTTCGCGCGTGGCGCCCCCGTGCGGACGCCTGTGCGAGCCCGCGTGCCTTCGCGTGGCGCGATCGTGGCGGCGATCGTGCGCAAGGACCTCACGACCTTCGGCCGCGACCGGCTGTGGATGGTGCTCACGCCGCTCGCGCTGGTGATGTTCGCGGCCTTGTTCTGGCTGATGCCGGCGCGCGTCGACGAGACGCTGGTCGTCGGCGTGAACCCCCCGGCGGTGGCGTCGGCGCTGCGCTTGGCGGTGGGCGCGGCCGAGGGCGAGGGCGCGGCCGAGGGGCTTCGGATCCTCACCTACGCGAGCGAGGCCGCCCTGGCGGAGGCGATCGCCGGCACCGCGTCCGATGGCGGCGGCCGGCCGCTCGTCGGTCTGTCGCTGCCGATCGACGTGTTGATCCGAGCGCGGCTCGGGCAGCCGGTGACCGCGCGCGTCTACGCCGACGCGGCCGTGCCGGACGAGGTTCGCGGTGCCATGACGTCGGCGGTGCGCGAGCTGGTCGCCACCGTGGCGGGTACCCCGCTGCCCGTCGCCTGGTCGACCGACGACGTCGAGGTGTTGGGCGTCGACCGCGCCGGAGCGCAGATCCCGCTGCGCGAGCGGATGCGCCCGATGCTCGCCTTCATGGTGCTTCTGACCGAGTCGCTCGCGCTGGCTGGGTTGGTGGCGATCGAGGTGAGCCAGCGCACCGCCACCGCGCTGCTCGCCACGCCGGCGCGCGTCGTCGACGTGCTCGCTGCCAAGGGCATCGTCGGCACGCTGCTCGCCTTCGGCCAGGCGGTGCTGCTGTTGGCGGTGACCCGCTCGTTCGGCGTCGGCTGGGAGGCGCTGCTGCTCGCGACCCTCCTCGGCGCGATGCTCATGGCCGCGGTGGGGATGCTCAGCGGCGCGGCCGGGCGCGACTTCATGGGCACGCTGTTCACCGGCATGGCGTTCCTGTTGGTGCTCGCCGTTCCTGCGATCGCCGTGCTGTTCCCGGGAAGCGCCGCGCCCTGGGTGGTGGCGCTGCCGAGCTACGGCCTGATCCAGGCGATGGTGGGGGCTTCGGCGTACGGGCAGGGGATCGGCGATCTGATCGCCCCCTTGGCCAGTGCTGCGGCGTGGGTGGCGGTCGTGTTCGCCGCTGGCTGGTGGGTGCTCGGACGGAAGCTGGTGCGGTTGTGAGCGCGGCGACGACGCCGGTTCGGCGCGCACCGCCGCGCGGCGGTGCGGGCGGCGGCGCGGTCCGGCGTGTAGGCGCGATCCTCCGCAAGGACCTCGCGCTCGGCCCGCGGTCGCCGCTCCTCCTCTTCGCGGTCGCGATGCCGCTCCTGATCACGATGTTGCTGCAGGTCGTCTTCGGGTCGCTGTTCGAGCGGGCGCCGCGGCTCGGCATCGTCGATCCGAGCGGGTCGGAGCTGACGGCCGCCGCGCTGGAACTCGATGGCGTGCGCGCCTCGCTCGTGGCCGACGAGGCCACGCTGCGGGCGCTCGTGACCGCGCACGACCTCGATGGTGGGCTGGTGCTCGGCGCCGACTTCGACGTCCGGCTGCGGTCGGGCGAGCGCCCGCCGCTCGGCTTCGTCGTGGCGGGCGAGAGCCTCGCTTCCGACCGCATCTTGCTCGCGCTCGCCACCGTCGACCTGGTGCGGGGGGTCGAGGGCCGCGCGCTACCGGTCACGGTGGAGTTGGTCGCCGACGGTGCCGGCGTGCCGCTCCAGGAGCGGTTGGTGCCGCTCACGGTGCTGCTCGCGCTCTTCGCCGCGGGCGTGTTCGTGACCTCGTTCGGCTACGTCGAGGAGCGCGAACGGCACACCCTCGACGCGTTGCTCGCCACGCCCGCCGCGACGAGCGACGTGCTGTGGGCGAAGGGACTTCTCGGCGGCGGCATGGCGGCCGCCATGGCGGTGGTCACGCTCGCGCTCAACGGGGGCTCGCTCGCGGCCTCGCCTGCGCTGATCGCGGCGCTGGCCGTCGGGTCCGCGATGGCGGCGCTGATCGGTCTGATCTACGGGCTGGTCGCGCCGGACACCAAAGCGCTGTTCGCCCTGTTCAAGACGCTGAACCTGATCGTCTTCGCACCGGCGCTCTTCTACGTGTTCCCGGATTGGCCGCGGTGGATCGCGAAGGGGCTGCCCACCTACTGGTTGATCGATCCGATCGTGCGGGTGGCCCAGGAGGGCGCAACCCTGCCCGAGGTGGGCGCGAGCCTCGCGGTGGGGGTGGCGTTGTGCTTCGCCCTCGCGGGTGCGGTCGCGGTGCTCGCCCGGCGGCCGCGCGTCGGAGCAGGTGCCTGAGGTCGACACCGGCGGTGTGTCCTTGCCCCGTTTCACGAGTACACAAGCGGCGCGGCCCGAGGGTGGCTCGTACGATGCGCTCCACCAACCCCGGATGCCGCGCGCCGTCGGCGCTCAGCGGCCGGGATCCGCGCGCTCCGCGCGCGTGGAGGAGGAGGGCCAGCGTGAGCAGCACCCGGGTGCGACAGCTTCTGGCGGGCAAGCGGACGGCCGGACCGGTCTGGTCCGTCGCGCCGGCCGACACCGTGTTCCACGCTCTCGAGGTCATGGCCGAGCGCAACGTCGGCGCGCTCATCGTGTCCGAGGACGGCCGCCTCGTCGGCATGATGTCGGAGCGCGATTACGCGCGAAAGGTCATCCTCAAGGGGTTGGCATCGCGCGAGACCGCCGTCGGCGACGTGATGACGCGCGAGGTGGTCACCGTAGGCCCCGATCACACCGTCGACGACTGCATGCAGCGCATGACCGAAGGACGCTTCCGACATCTGCCGGTGGTCGAGGACGACCGGGTCGTCGGGATCGTCTCGATCGGCGACCTGGTGGCGGCGATCATCGCCGAGCAGGCGTTCGAGATCGAGCAGCTCCAGGGCTACATCAGCGGGTCGGGCGGGCACTGACCTCCGGGGCGCGGCGTTCGGAGCTTCGCGGGTGCGCGTAAGGTCGCCGTAAGTCCGCCTCTGCATGATGGGGTCAAGCCGCACCGTTCGCGTCGCATCGTCCATCCATGGACGTCGCGGATCGGTGCCGCCGCTCCAGGAGGTGGGCACGCCGCACGACGCTCGATCGACGGGCAGGCCGGTACCGGTGGTCCGTCGCCCAGACGCGAACTCCTCGACGACAAAGGCACCCCCGCTGCGAGGCGGGTCCGCAAAGCCCGGAACCCCACGCGGGTCGTCCGGCTACCGAATCGCCCTGAAGGGGACGATTCATGAAGCACTTCCGTTGGATGGCGGCCATGGTGGCCGCGACCCTGTTCCTAGCCGCGTGCGGTTCGATGCAGGAAGCAGGCTTGGATTCCGTACTGAGCGTGTCGACGGTGGCGGACACCACCGTGTTGGAGAGCGACGACGCGGCGCTCTTCGCCGACATGGCCACGGCCGACTACTGGCTCGGCGAGTCCGGGCCGGGCACCACCTGCTGGGTCGCCCGTGACGTGACGTCGACGACCGACTTCTCGATGTACGAGCCGACGCCGGTCGGGATGTACACCTGGACGCTCGCCGTCGTGACCAAGTTCGCCCGTGCTGCTGAGGGCGATCTGCCGGCTCAGGTGGGGACGCACTTCCTCTTCCAGGACCCGGCGAATGACGCCGTGCTCGAAACGGGCGGCTACGACCAGGTCATCCTGTGCAAGGTCGAGAACGAGCCCGAAGAGGAGCCGGAGTGGTGCTCGCCCGGCTTCTGGCGCAACAGCCCGATCGCGGCCGGCGAGGCGGCGGCAGCTGGCGGCTACGCATTGAGCGAGTTGTACAGCGCACACTTCGACGCGCTCACCGGGATGAACCAGCGGACGCTCGATCGCCTCGGCCTGCCGACCGACCCGACCCTGCAGCAGGTGCTCGACTATCCGCAGGCGTACGGCGGTCCAGCGTTCAATAACGTCGGCGACAAGTTGAGTGGCGCGCACCCGGACGTGAACTTCACGGGCGAACGCGTCGAGGACAGCTGCCCGCTTTCGGCCGACGCTTCGCGCCGGAGCTGACGTTCGGTCCGATTCGATCGCATAGCAAGGCAAGATGGGGGACCGCGCGAGCGGTCCCCCATCTTGCATTTCGGTTCCGACACAGGGTCAGGCTTCGGCAACGAGTGCCGGTCCCCGCGCTGCGGCCCCCGCCAACCCCGCCCCCCGCGCCAGCGCTTCCTGGTTCGCCCCCAGCAGCCGCCGATGCCGTTCGGGAAGCACGTGCTCCAGGGTCGTGGCGACGCGCTCGAGGTCGAGCGCCGGCAGCGCCCGTAGGCCCGGGTGGCGGGCGAGGAGGGCGCCGAGCAGCACGACGTTCGTCAGCTTCGGGTGCCCGAGCTCGGCGGCGACGTCGTCAGCGGGGATGGCGACCACGTCGAGGTCGGTGCGCGCGACCGCGCGGTCGACCAGCGAGGCGTTGACGATCAGCAGCCCGCCCGGCGCCACCAGCGGCTCGTAGCGGTCGAGCGACGGCAGGTTGAGGGCGATCACCGCCTGCGGGCGGCCGACCACCGGCGAGCCGATCGGGCCGTCCGCGACGACCACCGTGCAGTTGGCGGTACCGCCGCGCATCTCGGGTCCGTACGAGGGCATCCAGGTCGTCTGGAGCCCGGCGTCGAGCGCCGCATGCGCGAGCAGCTGCCCGGCGAACAGGACGCCTTGGCCGCCGAAGCCAGCGATGACGAGGTCGGCCGTGTGGACCTTGCTCATGCCCCCGTCCCTTTCCGGTCCGCGGGGCGGGCGCGCAGCCCCTCGGGCACCTTGAAGTCGCCCAGCGGGAAGGCCGGCACCATCGCCTCTTCGACCCACTTGAGCGCCTCGTCGGGCTTCATCCCCCAGTTGGTGGGGCAACTCGAGAGCAGCTCGACCATCGCGAACCCGAGGCCGCGCTGCTGCACCTCGAACGCCTCGCGGATCGCCTTCTTGGCGCGCCGGATCTGCACCACGTCGTGGAGGCTGCGGCGCACGACGTAAGCGGCGCCGTCGATCTGGGCGAGCAGTTCGCTCATGCGCAGCGGCGCGCCTTGGGTCGCGAGGTCGCGACCGAGCGGCGAGGAGGAGGTGCGCTGACCCACGAGCGAGGTCGGCGAAGCCTGGCCGCCGGTCATGCCGTAGTTGGCGTTGTTCAGGAAGAAGACGGTGATCGGCTCGCCGCGCACGGCGGCGTGCAGGATCTCGGCGGCGCCGATCGAGGCCAGGTCGCCGTCGCCCTGGTAGGTGAACACGAGCTTGTCGGGGGCGACCCGCTTGATGCCGGTCGCCATCGCCGGCGCACGCCCGTGGGCGGCCTGCGCGAAGTCGGTGGCGAAGTAGCGGTAGGCGAAGACCGAGCAGCCGACCGACGCCACGCCGATGGTGGTGGCGCGCACGCCCAGCTCGTCGATCACCTCGGCGATCAGCCGGTGGCCGATGCCGTGGGTGCAGCCGGGGCAGTAGTGGGTGGGGACGTCGGTGAGGGCGTCGGGGCGTTCGTAGACCGGGGTGGTCGGGAGGGCGACGGCGTTCATGCGGGCACCTCCTCGGCGCCCTGCCAAGGGGCGGTGTCGCCGGGAGCGTCGCCGAGCTCGTGGGCGAGGGCTCGGATGGCGTCCTGGATCTCCTCGGGCATCGGCATGACGCCGCCGGTGCGGCCGAAGAAGCGCACGGGCACGCGCTCGGCGACGATGCGCTGCACGTCCTGGAGCATCTGGCCGGCGTTCATCTCGACGACCAGCACGCCGTCGACGCGGTCGGCGAGGGCGCGCAGCGCGTCGGTGGGGTACGGGTCGAGGGTGATCGGGCGCAGCAGGCCCACGTCGATGCCCTCGTCCCGCGCGGCGGCGATGGCGGTCTTGGCGAGCCGGGCCGAGCTCCCGAAGGCGACGACCGCGATCCGGGCGTCCACGAGCCGGTGCTCCTCGACGCGCACCTCGGCGACCTCGATCGCGGCGTACTTTGCTTGCAGGCGCGCGTTGAAGGCCTCCTCGTCGGCGGGCTCCAAGTGGATCGAGGAGATGAGCCGGGTGGGGCGGTCGGCGGCGCCGGTGAGCGCCCAGTCCGGGCGCTCGGCCGCTGGCCGCGCCTCCCGCATCGGCGGCAGCTCGGCCCCCTCCATCATCTGCCCCAGGCTGCCGTCGGCGAGGACGACGACGAGCGTGCGGTAGCGGTCGGCCAGGTCGAAGGCGAGCACGGTGTGGTCGATCAGCTCCTGGACGGTGGAGGGCTCCAGCACGATCGAGCGGTAGTCGCCGTGGCCGCCCCCCTTGACCATCTGGAAGTAGTCGCTCTGCGCCGGTGCGATGTTGCCGAGCCCCGGCCCGCCGCGCATGACGTCGACGAGCACGGCCGGCACCTCGGAGCCGGCCATGTAGCTGATCCCCTCCATCATCAGGCTGACGCCGGGGCTCGAGGACGACGTCATCGCGCGCGCGCCGGCGGCGGCGGCGCCGTAGACCATGTGGATCGCGGCGACCTCGCTTTCGGCCTGCACGAAGGCGCGCCCGAGCTCGGGCATCCGGGCAGCCATGTGCTCGAGCGCCTCGGTCTGTGGGGTGATGGGGTAGCCGAAGTAGGCGTCGCAGCCAGCGCGGATCGCGGCCTCGGCGAAGGCGACGTTGCCCTTCAGGAGTTCGATGGCCATGAGCGCCCCCTCACCCGAGCCGCTCGCGGTAGACGGTGATGCCGGCCTCGGGGCAGATGGTGGCGCACAGTTCGCAGCCGGTGCAGGCGCCCTCGGGGTCGTCGAGTTCGATGGGGTGCACGCCGCGGGCGTTGAAGCGATCCTCCGCCACCCGCAACAATCCTTTGGGGCACACCGGGATGCACAGGGCGCACCCCTTGCAGAGCGACGCGTCGACCGTCACGGTGCCGTTCATGCGGTCCCTCCGTCCTTGGTGCCCTCAGGCTACGCGTGCGAAGGCGGGCGGTGTGTCCCAGCGAGCGGCGGGCCGAAGGCGCGCGTAGAATGCCGCCATGCCGCTCTCCGACGTCGAGGTGCGGGTGTTGGGCGTGCTCGCCGAGAAGGAGCGCACCACCCCCGAGACCTACCCGCTGTCTACCGGCGCGCTGCACACCGGCTGCAACCAGCGCACCAACCGCGACCCCGTGACCGACCTGCACCTGCGCGAGGTGACCGAGGCGCTGCAGCGCTTGCGCGATCGCGGCCTCGCGACGACGGTGCAGGAGGTGTCCGACCGCGTGCCCAAGCACCGGCACCTGCTCGCGCGCGCGCTCGACGTCGACGACCGCGAGCTGGCCCTGGTCGCCGTGCTGATGCTGCGCGGCGCGCAGACGCCCGGTGAGTTGCGCACCCGCACCGAGCGGTACGTCCACTTCGTGGACGTGCCGGCGGTCGCGGCCGTGCTGGAGCGGCTCGCGGCGCGGAGCGTGGCGCTGGTGCGCTGCCTCGGCCGCGCCCCCGGCCAGAGCCAGGACCGCTGGGTGCACAC
>JAGXHO010000097.1 GCA_024636105.1 Trueperaceae bacterium
CGCGGAGCGCGTAGAGCGCCGCCTGCGTGCGGTTGTTCAGGCGCAGCTTGGAGAAGATCTCGGAGAGCCGGTTGCGCACGGTCTTCTCGGAGACGCCGAGCGCGTCGGCGATCTCGAGGTTCGAACGCCCTTGCGCGAGGAGGCGCAGGATGTCCTCCTCACGCTCGGTTAGCTCCGAGAGGGCGTGCTCCGGGTGGCGGGGCAACTCGCCGTAGCGGCGGAACTCGTCGAGGATGGACGCCGCCATCTCGGCGGAGAGCAGCGTCTCGCCCGCCGCGACGCGCGAGATGGCGTCGATCAGGTCGTTGGCATCGGCGTCCTTGAGCAGGTAGCCGCGCGCGCCCGCCTTGATCGCCTCGAACACGTACCGGTCCTGCCGGTACATGGTCAGGATGATGACCTTCATCTCGGGGCGCTCGGTCAGGATCGCCTTCGTGGCCGCGACGCCATCGAGCTCGGGCATCTGGATGTCCATCAGGACGACGTCGGGGCGGGTCTCGAGCGCATGCCGGACGGCCTCACGGCCGTTCGAGGCCTCGCCGATGACGCGGAAGCCCTCCTCCGTCTCGAGGATGCTCCGCAGTCCTTGCCGGAACATCGCATGGTCGTCGCACAGCAGCAGCCGGGTCATGCAGACCATGCTAACCGACGCCGAGGGTGCTACCGTGAACTCGCACCCGGCCGCGCCGGCTCGGGTGCCGGTTTCATGCCGTCCGGGGCCCGCCCCAGACGGTTGCGAGCCGTCCGCCGCCGGCCTCGTGCCCGGCCGGAAGGCCAGCGCCCGCTCACGCGGGTGCGGGCTTCGGAACCGGGAACGCGGCGGCGGTGGCGGAGCGGCGCCCGAGGGGCGCGTACGAACGGCGTGCTGCGGCGGACATCCGCTCGGCAGCACGGCGCGTGCGCACCGACCCCGGGCGCCGCTCCCAAAGAGCGTGCGTGGCATCCGCCACGCCGACCCCACAAGCCCGGCGTCGGAGGTACGTTCCCATGATCCACCCCAAGGCCGCGCTCATCGAGCGGCTCCAGAAGGACGGTCGCGGCAAGCCGCAGTTCACCACCGAACGCGAGGGCCCCGACCACGAACCCACGTTCTTCGCCCGCGTCAAGGTGCAGGGCCAGCCCTTCGGCGAGGGTCGAGGCGGCAACAAGCGCGAGGCGGAGCGCCGCGCCGCCGAGGAGGCGCTCGTCAAGCTCGATCGCGAGGCCGCCGAGGCAGCCGCGGCCGCTGCCGCGGTCGCCGCTGCAGCGTCTGGGGGCGGCCGCGGAGGCAAGCGCCGCGGCCGCAAGCCGGCCGAAGCGGCCGACGTGCCGGTCGACGACGCGCCGGTCGCCGCGGCGGATGCGGCGGAGCCGGCGTTCGCCGGACCGTGGCCGGTGTTCGATCGCGTGTTGGCGGAGTCCATGCGGATCGCGCACGAGCGCGTCGACGCCGACCTGCGCGGCGACGCGGCGCTCGTCGGCATCGAGGCCTTCGCCGTGCGGCTGTACCAGGACGTACTCGAGCAGCTAGGCGAGGTCGTCGACGAGGACTAGCTAGGAGCTTCCGTCGGAGGCGGCCAGCGCGCGCGCCGCGCGCTCGATGCGGCGCAGGTCCTCGGCCGCCTTCTCCTTGATCATCAGGTCGCGCATCGCCGGGCTCATCGGCAGCGCCTCGGTGCCCCGCGCCACGAGCAGGTCGACCATCTTGGCCGCGAACGCGCGCAGCGGGGTCTCGAGGGCGACGCCCTCGGCCGCGGCGTCGTCGGGCCGGCGCACGTCGAGCAGGTCGGGCTCCAACGCCGCCTTGTCGCCCCGCACGACCACCAGCACGCGTCCGTGGTCGGTGACGACCAGGAAGCGCTCGTCCGGGCGGCTCACTCGCTGGCTTCGTCCAGGAACTGCTGCAGCACCTCGGTGCTGACCGTGATGGGCGCACGACGCCGGCGCACCGCGCCGTACTCCAGCAGCCGCGCGAGGCAATGGCTCACCGTCTCGCGGGTGGCACCGATCATCTTCGCCAGGTCCTGCTGGGTGAGGTTGAGGTCGATCACCGTGCCGCGCTCGGTCTCGCTTCCGAAGTCCTTGGCCAGCCGGAGCAGCAGGTTCGCGAGGCGCCCCGGCGCGTCGAACGCACCGACCTCGGCCTGCGACACCTGCGCCTGCCAGAGCCGCGTCGACATCACCTGGATGAACTTCATGGCGATGCGCGGCTGTTGTTGCAGCAGCTTCTGGAAGTCGGCCTCCGGCATGACGATCAGCGTTGTGTCGATGACCGCCTCGGCCTGGTTCGGCCGCCGCTCGCTCGGAAGCAGCAGCAGCTCGCCGAAGATGTCGTACTGACCCAACAGGCCTAGGATCATCTCCTTGCCGTTGGGGAAGTACATGGAGATCTTCACCATGCCTTCGCGCACGAAGTACAGCGCGTCGGCCGGATCCTCCATGTGGTAGATGACCTCACCCTGCGCGAAGCGCCGATAGGGCGTGATGCGCGACAGCTGTTCGAGCTCCTCTTCGGAGAGGTCCTCGAAGAGCTGGGTGTTCTTGAGGTGCCACACCAGGCTTGGGTAATCGGGCATGTTGGCGAAGTGTACCGCACGCGTCTCTACCGCGTGCGCCAGGCTGTGGTGCCTGCGTCGCAAACGATCAGCCGCCGGAGCTGAGCGCGTACGCGGCGACCAAGTCGTAGGTCGCGGCCAGCGCGTCGACGTGGGTCCGCTCGAAGGCGTGGGACGCGTCCACGCCAGGCCCCACGAGCGCCACGCGGACGTCGGCGCCACCGCGCCAAGCGGCGCTTCCATCGCTCGCGTAGAAGGGGTAGACGTCCACCGCGAGGTCGATGGCGGCGTGGCGCGCCACCTCCCGCAGATGCCGCCCCAGGCGCGCGTCGTAGGGGCCGGACGCGTCCTTGACGCACAGCGTGACGCCGGTCTCGCGGCTGGTCTGACCCTCCCCCACCGCGGCCATGTCGAGCACCACCAGCTCCTCGACGTCCCCCGGCAGCAGCGCCGCACCGCCGTGGCCGACCTCCTCGTAGGTGGTGACGCCGCAGACGAGGTCGCCGGCCGGCCGCACGCCGGTCGCGAGGAACGCCTCCGTCAGCTCGAGGAGCGTCGCCACGCACGCCTTGTCGTCGAGGTGGCGCGACTTGACGAACCCCGTCGGCGTGGTCCGCGGGTTCGCCTCGAAGGCGACCGGGTCGCCGACCGCCACGCCGAGCGCGGCGACGTCGGCGCGGGACGCCACGACGGCGTCGAGCCGAACCTCCATCACGGCCTCGACCCGCTTCAGCTCGCGCAGCGCCGGGCCATGGACGTGGGACGACTGCTTGACGTTCACCACGGTGCCCGTGATGGGCGCGCCGGCGACGGGCAGCACCACGACCTCGGCCCCCTCGACCGTGGCCCAGTCGTACCCACCGATCGGCGAGAGGCGCAGTCGCCCCTCCCCCTTGACCTCCTTGACCACCGCGCCGAGCGTGTCGATGTGCGCCGCGAGCCCGCGCGCCGGGGCACGACCGGCGCCGGCGAGGCGCCAGCGAAGGTCGCCCTTGCGGGTGCGCTCCCAGGCGACCCCCAGGCGGTCGAGCTCGGCGGTCACGAACGCCACGGCCGCCTCGGTCGCCCCCGTAGGCGACGGCACCGCGAGCAGCCGCAGGAGCCGGCCCAGCGCCCGCTCCGGGTCGCGCGCACCGCGCAGCGCCGCCAGGTCGGCCCCAGGGATCACTCGCCGTCCGCGAAGGCGTCGATCAGACCGAATGCGTCGAGGTACCCCTGGACGCGGTTGAAGTCCTGCAGCCGGTACGGACCGACGAAGATCGTGGGGGTGCCCGAGAGGCCGAGCGCCAGAGCCGCGTCGGTCGCCGCACCCACCGCCGCGGTGTGCGTTCCCGCCGCCAGGCACGCCGCCATGCCCTCGCCCGAGAGGCCGATCTGACCGGCGAGGTTCGAGAAGTACGCGTCGGGATCGCCCAGGGAACCCCACGCCTGCATGCGCTCGAACAGCGCGTCGGTGTACGTCCAGAACGCCTCGACGTCGTCCGGATTGGCGTCGACGACGCACTCGGAGGCCTCCGCCGCGCGGAACGCGTTGGCGTGGATCGAGACGAGCGGGAAGTGGTGGTACTCGAAGCGCACGTCGCCGCGGGCCAACAGTTCGGCCTCCAGGGCCGGCAGCATGTCGGCGGCGTAGCGAGCGCAGAACGGGCACTGCAGGTCGCTGAACTCGCGGATCACGTAGCGCGCCTCGGCGGGGCCCTTGGTGTGGCGCGCCTCCGGGAAGGCCCCCTCGTCGACCTCGGCCAGCGACAGGTTCCAGGCGACCTCGAACGGAGCCGCCGCGCCGCGCACGTCCAGTTCGAGCAGGTAGGCCTCGACGCGGATGGTGCGGGGTCCCATCCCGGCGAGGGCCGCCAGGTTCTGTTCGAAGAAGCCGCGCACCGGGCCTTCGATCCCATCGCCGTAGCCGGTCGCGACCGCGATCACCCCGGCCGCCTCGGCGATCGCGTCGGCGTCGAAGACCGCATCGCCCGCCACCGCGTAGAGGGCGGTGCCCCTGGGCGTGAGGGTCAGGCTGCGCCCCGCTTCGGTCGCGACGAGCAAGGAATCTGCGCCCTGGTCGGCGTCCGGAGCGAGCGTCAACGCCAGCGCCTCGAGGAGCGCGGCGACGGGTTGACCGACCTGCGCGAACGCGGTCGGTGCGAAGGCGAGCGGGGCGAGGGCCAGCAGGATCGCGGCGCGCCACGGAGCGCGGCGGCGGGTGCGGGGGTGGGCATCGGTTCGGGTCATGCGGGGCTCCTTGGGGAGGGGGGCGGCGCGGCCGCCGCTCGGGACGTTCCGTCGGACGCGTCGTCGGACGCGTCGTCGGTCGCATCGGTCAAGCGCGCGCTGCGCGCCGCGGTAGCGCGCAGCAGGTCGTCGGTCGTGACTTTGATCAGGGCGTCGCGGGCGCCGCCGCCGGCGACGACCTCGAGGCCCGGGCGCACCCGCGCCGCATCGACCCATGTGGGCAGCGGGACGCGGTGGCCGAACGGCGGCATCGCGCCGACCGGGAAGCCGGTCAACTCGAGCGCCTCGTCGGCGCTCGCGAGCCGCACGCGCCGCCGCGACGTACCGGAGGCGGCAGCGAGCTTGGGGTAGACCAACCGGTCCTCGCCGGCCGCGATCACCAGCGTCGGGGCGCCGTCCACCCAGAACACGAGGCTCTTGAGCACCCGATCGGGCGCGACCCCGACCGCTGCGGCGGCCTCGGGGACAGTGGGCGTGGGCACGCCGGGCCGCAGGAGTCGAGCGGCGACGCCGTGCGCGGCGCACCAGGCGAGCAGCGACTCGGGTCCGAGCGAGGCGGCGGCCTCGCTCACGCGAACCCGTAGAGGGCGCCGTACTTGGCGCGGGCGTAGCGCACGTAGGCGTCGGCCGACAGGGGCGCACCCGTAGCGTGCACGATCAGTTCCTCGGGCGCGAGGCGCGAGCCCTGGTCGTGGACGTTCGCCACCAGCCAGTCGAACACGGTCTCGAATTCGCCGGCGGCGAGGTGGGCGTCCCGATCCGGGACGGCGCGTCCGAGCGCCTCCCAGAGCTGCACCGAGAGCAGCGTTCCGAGCGTATAGGTCGGGAAGTACCCGAACATCCCGGCCGACCAGTGCACGTCCTGCAAGCACCCCTCGCGGTCGTCGGGCGGGGTCGGGAGCCCGAGCGCGGCGCTCTCCGCGGACCAGGCGTCTGGGAGGTCGACCACGTCGAGCGCCCCGGAGATCAGCCGCTGCTCCAGCTCGAAGCGGAGCATCACGTGGAGGTGGTACGTCAGCTCGTCGGCCTCGACCCGGATGAGGGTCGGGCGCACGGCGTTGATCGCGAAGACGAAGCGCTCGACGTCGACGTCGTCGAAAACGCCGGGTGCGGCGGCGCGCAGCCGTGGGTAGGCCCACGTCCAGAACGGCCGTCCGCGGCCCACGAGGTTCTCCCACAAGCGCGACTGGGACTCGTGGACCCCGAGGCTGACGGAATCACCGAGCGGCGTTCGGGCCTCGGCGGCCGGGAGGTTCTGCTCGTACATGCCGTGGCCCGATTCGTGGAACGTCCCGAACAGCGCCATCGCGAAGCGGTCGCGGCGGTACCGGGTGGTGATCCGCACGTCGCCCGGGCCGATGCGCTGGGCGAACGGATGGACCGTGCGATCGAGCCGCCCGCGCGCGAAGTCGAACCCGAACGCCCGCACCGCCTCGACCGCGAACGCCTCTTGGGCCGCCTCGGGTACGGTGCGCCCGAGCAGGTCGAGGTCGGGCGCCCGTTCGCTGCCGCGCACCGCGTCGAGAAGCGCTGCGATCTCGGTGCGCAGCGGTGCGAACACTTGCGCCACCCGCTCCGCGCTCGACCCGCGTTCGAACTGGTCGTGCAAGACGTCGTACGGGTCGCCGTCGCCGAGGGCCACCGCGCGCTCGCGCTGGAGCGCCACCGCCGTGCGCAGTTCGGGCGCGAACGCGGCGAAGTCGTCCGCGGCCCGCGCCTGGGCCCACAC
>JAGXHO010000098.1 GCA_024636105.1 Trueperaceae bacterium
CCTGGATCGTCTGCACCACTTGCAGGCGGTCGGCCTGACCCGCGATGTTGATCAGCTCGACCACCATCGGCTGCCCATCCTTCGACCGTCCGGCGCCGGAACGCACCCAGCCGGCCTCGTCGAGCAGACGCTCTGCTTCCGCGGTGTCGAACGGGTAGCGGCGGACGTCGTCGGCGTGCGCCCAGTGCGAAACCGGCAGGATCGCGTCGTCGGGCTGGCTCAGGCCGCCGAGCAGCGCCTCGGCGATCGTCTCGCGATCGATCGCGTGCACCAGGGCCTGCCGGACGCGCACGTCCGAGAGGACCGCGTCCTCGTTGTTGAGCCACAGCTGCCAGTTCGCGAAGGTCGGCACCGACACCTGGCGGTAATCGGCGAGCCCCTCGACGAACGGAAGCTCGGTCAGCGCCACCTGGAACACCAGATCGGCCTCGCCGCGGCTGAGGACCGTCCGCTGCGCCTCGCTACCCGGCACGATGCGGATGACCACCGAATCGAAGTTCGCGGCGCCGGCCCAGTAGTCGTCGTTGCGCTCGAAACGGAGGAAGCTCCCAGCCTGCCACTCGACGAGCTCGAAGGGGCCGTTCCCGACCGGCGCTCGGTGGAACGGCGCGTTCGCGAGGTCGTCGACGTCGGCGAGCAGGTGGCTTGGCAGCAAGTACGCGCCGGCGAACGACGCCTGGCCCATGAAGCTGATGTTGGTGTCGCCGAACGTGATCACGGCCGTCTGCGGGTCCGGGGTGTCGATGGAGACGATGTCTTGCCGGACCGTGCGGGTCGGGATCGGCAGGTCGGGGTCGGTGATCACCTGCCAAGTGAACACGACGTCGGCGGACGTCACGGGCGCGCCGTCGTGCCAGGTCGGGCCCTCGCGCAAGCGGATGGTGTACACGCGGCCGTCGGCCGAGATGCCACCGTTCGCCACGGTCGGAACTTCCGCGGCCAACTCGGGCACGTACGCGCCTTGCTCGTCGACGGAGAAGAGGCGGTCGAAGGCCAGGTCCTGCGCCTCGTGAGCCAGGCTCAGCAGGTCGAAGTGCGGGAAGAGGCTGCCGGGCTCCTGCGGGAAGAGGAGCGTCAGGGTCTGGGCGGCCGCGACCGGGGCGACCAACAGGAGCGTGGTGACGAGGAGCCTGCCGAGTAAATGTTGAACGGTGCGCATGGATCATCCCTCCGGAGCCCACGGGGGGCGTCGTGCGTAGAGCGTTGGCCGCGCCGCGGGGGCGCGACATCGACCGTCGTCGATCGACTGCCGAAGAGCCTACCGTCTCGGTCGTCGCGCGATGGTCGCCGCGACGCGCGGGGGGATACACGCCGTAGCGGTCGCGCGGATCGCTGCCGCTGTCGAGACGTTCGCTTGACACGTGTGCAGCGCTCGTCTACCGTGCGGCCGCGACCGGCGTCTTCGTTCGTCCTCGGAAGGAGGTGGTGCGAATGGGACTCAATCCTGCACCTGATCGCCACCGCTCCGAGACCGAACCTGCGCGCTGAGCTCCGGCCGGCCCAGGACCTCGGTCCTCGGCCCCCCTCAGCCCCTGCGTCGGCGCATGCCGACGCACGGCCCGTCGGCCACGTCACCGCACGGGCGCGCAGTAGGACCGACCCTGAAGCGACCGTTCGACGCCGATCCGTACGCCCCTTCCGAAGAATCCTTCGCCCGTCGCCGCGGTCGCCGCAAACCGCGTGGACGCCTGCGCGCCGACGAGCTGATCCCCGACCGCGATACCGAGGCGCCGGTGCCCGAGATCGTGTCGATGCTCGAGCGCGGCTACCTCGAGGCTATCGAGGGCGAACTGAAGAGCGGCAAGGAGGCCACCGTCTACGTCGGCCGCACCCGCGTGGGCCTCGCGGCGGTGAAGGTCTACCGCGACCTGGCGGTGCGCTCGTTCAAGAACGATGGCCGTTACCGGGCGGGCCGTTTCGTCGGTGATGCCCGCATCGAGAAGGCGATGGCCCAGTGCAGCGCCGCCGGTCGCCGCGCGCAGGCGCGCATGTGGGCAGCCCACGAGTACGCGATGCTGTGGCGTCTGCGCGACGCCGGCGTGCCGGTGCCCGAGCCGCTCGTCGGCCTGCACGCTTCCGACATCGGCGACGCCGCCGAGGTGGCGCTCATGCCTTTCGTCGGCGACGAGGCGGGGCCGGCGCCGCGCCTCTCGGACGTGCGGCTCGCGCCACAGGACGCCCGCCGCGCGTTCGACTTTGCCGTGGCCGCGCTGACCCGAACCCGGACCGGCCGGTCGGCGGGCGACCCCTCGCAGCGTCTGGGAGGCGAGAAACCCCGCATCGCCGTCGGCGACCCCCGTGGTACCCAAAGGGTCGACGCACCCATCCAGCGTTCTCCAGGAGGCTCCACCATGCCCCGCCACCACTCTGTCGGCCTGCTCGCCGCCGGCCTTACGCTTCTGCTGGCCGCCTGCGCTACGACGCCGTCCAGCGAGCTCCAAGCCTGGACCGGCACCAGCACCGCCGGCGCGGACACGTACCCGCTCACCATCGACGCCACCTTGAGCCCCGCAGGCGCGTGGGCCGGCACCTACACCGTGGAGCGCACGCCCCCCTTCAC
The DNA here is from genome assembly GCA_024636105.1 of Trueperaceae bacterium. The sequence goes on from JAGXHO010000098.1 coordinate 2,561, forward strand.
CGGCGACATTGCGGGCACGCTCGTGGCCGGCGTCCTCGAGGGGGAGCTGACCGTGTCGGACGCGTGCCGCTTCGAGCTCGTCGGGACCGTGACCGGCGACGCCCTCGACGCCACCTTCGCGCCCACGGACTGCCCCGGCGGCTCCGGCGGCACCTGGAGCGCCACGCGCACGACCCCGACGCTTTCGGCGGGCCCCCCCACTGGGCCGACCGATGGCGCCACCTTCGACGGCGACGCCACTTTCAATGCCGCGACCTTCCGCTGACGTGCCCGCTCCCGAGAGGCAGGACCCGATGCCCCGAACCCGCACCCTCCGCCGCGTCGTGGTCGCCACGCTGATCGGCGCCGCCCTGGTGGTCGGCGTCGCCCAGGTGGCGCCCGGCCTGATCGTCTTCCGCGCCGGTGACCCGATCGAGGCCGACGTCATGAATCACAACTTCGCCGTGCTCGACGGCCGGATCGACGCCGTCTCGTCCGAGATCGCAGGCATCGAGACCGGCCCCGAAGGACCGCAGGGTCCCCAGGGCGAGCCTGGGCCGACGGGCCCGACCGGCGAAGCGGGTCCGGTTGGTCCTGCGGGTGCGGCTGGCGCCCCGGGCGCTCCTGGCGCTCCCGGTCCGCAGGGTGAGCCTGGGCCGGTGGGTGCGACGGGTGAAGCTGGTCCGGCTGGCGCTCCCGGCGCTCCCGGTGCTCCCGGTCCGCAGGGTCCCCAGGGTCCCCAGGGGCCGCAGGGACCTGCGGGGGTCGTCAATCGCACGATCGTGACCAGCCAATACACGGTGCCCGCTACGTCGGCGGAGACGCACCTGCTCGTGATCGGTGCCCAACGCGTCGTGCTGCCACTCACCCCGGCCTCGGGGCAGTACGTCGTGGTGCAAGCCAACGATGCGAACGGTGAGATCGACTTCGGCACGACCGGCTATACCTGGCCGTCCAACCCGGGATCACCCGACGTCGGCGTTTGGAACTTCAACCCGAGCACCGGCATGACGCGACACTTTGCCCTTTACTGGGACGGCAGCCTTTGGCAGTGGATTTCGCTGTGATCTGGCGCTAGGCGCGTTCTGGCGCGGGTCTGGCCACCCATGAACGGCATCACGCGCGGGACCGTGGTCCGGCTCTGGCGCGAGCACGACGTGCAGGTTTTCGAGCGCGACTTCTCGCTCACCGACGTCTACGGCGCCGACGAAGCGTTCGTCAACGGGACCTTCGGTGGCCTGACCCCCGTGGCGGACGTCGACGGGCGCCGCCTCGGCGAGCGGCTCCCGGGTCCGGTCACGGAGCGTCTGCTCGGGCTCTACCCGCGCGAGATGGAGCGCTGGGTCGCGCGCTCGACCGAGGTGCACGGCGCGCGGCCGGACGCGACCGCCGAGTAGGCGATCTCAGGGCGCGAACGTCATCCCGCGAGCGTCGCCCGGGAGGGCGAAGGTGCGGTCGCCGTCGAGGCCGGGGCTGCCCCCGCTCAGGAGCGCGACGAGGAGGGTGAAGTAGTCCGAGTAGCCGCCGGCGGCCGCGGCGTCGGCGTCGTCGTCGCCGTGCCCGAGGACCCTCCAGGTATAGGCCGCTCCGGCGGGGAAGGGGAAGCCGCCGACCGCTGGGTCGGGCATCGTGACCGTTGTCCGCGTCGTGGTCAGCGCGATCACGACCCCTGGGGCGCCGGCGGCGATCCAGACGTACGTCCGCGCCGCACCGACCGCGGTGGAGCCGAACGGCGTCGTCAGGTCGACGGCGCTCGCGCCGGCGGCGGGCGCGACCGGTTGGGCGGTCGGCGCCACGGCGAAGGCGCCGGCGTCGAGGCCGACGTCGTGCTTCCAGGTGAGGACGGTGTCGCCGCCGCCCGAGCCCACGAACACGACGTCGTAGCGGAGGCCAGTCAGCACGGGGACGAGCAGGGCGAAGGCGTCGGCCGGGTCCGCGACGTCGACGATCGGCATGCTGAGGTGGGGTCCGAACCGCGCCAGGACGACCAAATCCGTATCGGCGAGCGCGGCCGGGTGGTCGGTGGTGCCGGTGAGGGTGTCGACGAGGACGGGGTCGAAGTCGAGGTCCGCGAAGGCGGCGACGCCGTCGGTGAGGTCGGGCGCGCTGCTCGCGTAACCGACGTAGGCGGTGGGGACGCCGGCCGCGTCGACCACGAGCCGCAGAGCGTGCAGGCGAATGCTCACGGCCGCTTCGTCGAACCATCCGGCGCCGATCGCGTAGGCGGACGCACCGGCGCCGAGGGTGTCGCAGCCGCTGACCACTTGGGCGAGGCCCTCGACGCACACCAAGACGACCTCGTCGGCCCCGAGGGCGCCGCCGCCGAGCGTGCCGTCGACACTGGTGCCGAAGCCGAGCGTGGGCATGCGGTTGGCGTCGAGGGTCGGCCGCAACGTCGGCGTCGGCGAAGTGAGTCCCTCGAACCGATGGACGGTGCCGCTGCCCAAGGCGGAGCCGACGACGACGTCGTAGGGGACAGACAGGCCGCCGAGCGTGAAGGCGCCGGTGGCGTCGGTGAGGGCGCTCGCGCCCTGGCTGACGACCGTGGCGCCGACTACGGGCCGTTGCAGGGTCTGCTGGACGCGCCCGCTGACCGTCAGGCTGCCGATGGTGAGCGTGAGGTCGATGTCGTCGGTCAGGCCGCCGGCGATGCCGGCGACGGTGAGGTCGGCGGTGCCTTCGCTGGCTGCGGCGCCGATGGTGAGGGTGAGGGTGCTCTCCGTCGCGTTTCCGGTCAGCGACGCGGGCGCGAACGAAGCGGTGACGTGGGCGGGGAGGCCGGTGACGCTCAGGTCGACGGCCGCGTCGGCGCCGCCCAGGCGGGTGAGGTCGACGCCGACGTGGACGGTCTCGCCGCGGAGGGCGGAGGGGGTGGGGTCGTCGAGCCCGAGCGTGATGCCGGGGGAGGCGGTGCTGGCGCACGCGGCGACGAGGGCGATGAGGGTGATGGCCGCCAGGGAGACGACGGAACGTCGATGCCGGTCACGGAGGGCGTGGCGCGGTCGGTGGGGCATGGCGTCGCTCCTGCGCTCGCCACGGCGGTCATGGCGCGGGTGAGGGTTCTCGACCGAGGACGTGGAGCGCGCGTGCGTGGGCGACGGACCGCTCGCCGATGGTGCGCCGCTCATCGCTCGAACGCATGGACGGCACCGACCGCGGCGCCCAGCGCCGTTGCCCCGTAGGCGCCGACGAAGGCGTGGTCGGGCGTCAGAGCCACCGCGCTGCCGAAGGCATCGAGCTCCGCCGGCGGTGTCGGCGTCAGGCGCTGCACCTCCGACCATGCGTCGTCGCGCCGGTGGAACACGTACGCGGCACCGGAGTCGTTGGGCGGCCCTTGAGTCTCGTTCGAACCGATCAAGGCGTGATCGCCGTGGAGCGCGACGGTGTACCCGAAGCGGTCGCCGTCGCCGCCGTCGGACGCGAGGAGCTTGCCGGTCTCGACCCAGGCGCCGGCCAGGTTGCGGAAGGCGTACACCGCCCCCACGTCGGGGGCGCCCTCGTAGCGGTACTCGGCGCCCACGAGCACCCGTTCGCCGTCGATCGCGACGGCGTTCCCGAAGCCGTCCTCCACGACCGCGTCCGAGGCCATGAGCTTCCCGCGCTGCTGCCACCCACCGGCGTCGAACGAGAAGACGTAGGCGGCACCGGCGTAGAGCGCTGCTTCCCCGTCACCCCAGGCGCTGATCACGGCGTTGGCTCCGCTCAGGTCGATCTGGTTGCCGAACCGCTGGCCCGTGGCCGCGTCAGCCGGGACGATGCGGTCGAAGGTCTGCCAGGTGCCGGCGATGCGACGGAGCGGGTACACCGCGCCCGAGTCCTGACCCACGAGGTCGACCCGCTCGGCCCCGACGAGCGCGTGGTCGCCGTCGATCGCGATCGCCGCACCGTAGCGGTCCCCGGCGAGGAGGTCCGAGCCCACGAGCTTCTGTACCTCGATCCACGTGTCGCCGTCGCGACCGAAGACGTACACCGCGCCCGAGTCCTCTCCGAACGCGTCGTGGTCGCGCGCCGAGACCATGACCACGTCGCCGTCGATCGCGACCGAATGCCCGAAGCGGTCGTCGACCGCCCCGTCGGACGCGGTGAGCTTCGCGACCTCGACCCACGCCCCGGCCACGAAGCGGAAGACGTACGCCGCGCCGGCGTTGGAGCCGAGGTCGTCGTCGTTGATGGCGCCGACGACGACCTCGTCGCCGTCGGCGTCGAGCGAGACGCCGAACAGGTCGTCGGCTGCGCCGTCCGCCGCCAACCACCGCGGCTGCTCGGCGCCGAAGGGCGCGACGACGTCGAGCCTGAAGGATCGGGTCGCGGTGCGCCCGCCGGCGGCGCGGGCGACCACCTCGATCCGCACGGTGCCCGTTCCGGTGGGCGTGGGCGTGATGCGCAGGGTGCGGGCGTCGGCGCTGCCGAAGAAGGCGAGCCCCGCGGCCGGTACGAGGTCCGGAGCGTCGCTCACGGCTTCGAGCACGGCGGTCTCGGCCGCCGCGCTCAGGGTCAGCGCGACGTCGATCGCCACGCCGGTGGTCGTCGTGCGGTCGGCGATCGTCGCGAGCGAGGGCGCGGAGCCCAAGCTGCCGGCGCATGCGACCAGGATCAGCATGACCCCGAACAGGGCCATCGCCGGCCGGACGCCGCCCGTGGCGGGCCGAGCGGGCCGGTGGGGCAACATCCGGAACCTCCGGGTCGCGGCCATCAGTCCCAGATCCAGACGGCGTCGGGGTCGTGGCCGTCGGTGAGCGTGCCCGCGCCGCGCGAGAGCCGCAGGCGGTTCCAGCCCACCGCGAGGTCGACGTCCACGGCGACGTCGGCGATGAGCACGCGGCACGCCGTCGCCGTGACGGTAGCGGGGGACGCGACGTAGGCCATGAGGTCGAGGGCGTCGTCGACCGCGTCGTAGCGAATGATGGCGCCGCCGTGGACCTCGTGGAACAGCGCCTGGACCACCAGTACGGGCTGATCGAGGCCGACGCCGACCAGGTCCGTGCAGATGGCCGGATCGTGGGGGTCGTCGAACAGGTGCGCGAGGGGGGCGCCCCAGGTGCCGTGGGGTATCGCGTACGTCGCGTCGAGGTATCCGGCGGCGTCCACCTGCCCCGTCACCCAAGGGGTGAGTTGCAGGGCGAGGGCGTCGCGACCCGCCAGCGCGCCCGCTTCGAAGGGCGGCGTCCCTGCGGTCCAGTTCGTGATCGAACCGGTCAGGGCCACCGGCTGCGGGGTGGGGACCGCGGACGAACAGGCGGCGAGGAGGGTGAGGCAGACGAACGCGGCACGAGTCCTTCGCGAGCGGGCGAACCCACGGCGCACCACGGGGCGTCCTTTCGGGACCACGTCGAGCGTGGTCGTGCGGGACCGGACGTCGCCGGTCGAGCATGGTTCGAGAGACGTTCACCATAGACCATGGACGTGCATCTTCATGCAGGTTCCGTTGGGTGTTCGGACGGCGGAGGTGCCACCCTGGCGCGCCCGTTCGGGACTTCGTTCCCGGACGCGTTGGGGTGGGGGTGTGTGCCTCATTACGGGGTGGCGGACGTCGCGACGCGTCCCGGTCCGGGGTGCTCGGCGCCCGCGTTGGGAGGCTGATCGATGGCCACGACCCTGTTCGGACGCCCCGCCCCGTTCCTCGCCGCAGCCGCCGTATTCGTCTTCGCCCTGGCGAGCGCCTGGCTGGTACCGCGCGGACCGATCACCACGACCCAAGCGCTGGTGACCATGGTGTTCGCGCTCCTCGTCGGGCTCGCCCTAACGCCCCGGTTCGGCGTGCCGGTCGCGCATCCGGTCGGTGTGGGCAGCTGGATCGCCGCGTTGACGCTCGCCATCGTCGTCGCGGCGGTGGCCGTCGTCGTTGCGCGGCCGGCCACGACCGCGCCCATCGTGGGCGCCGACGGCAACGTCGTGCCGGGGAGCATCGCCGAGCTCACGACGGCCGAGATCGGCGGGCACGAGCAGGCGCTCATGATCCGCGGGCGCAGCACCGAACTGCCGGTGCTGCTGCACCTCGCCGGCGGCCCCGGCGGCACCGACATCGGCGCGATGCGGCTCGACACCGGGCTGGAGGAGCGCTTCGTCGTCGTGACCTGGGACCAGCGGGGGAGCGGCCAGTCGTACCCGGCGTTCGCCCCGACCGAGACGTTGACGCTCGAGCAGGTCGGCGTACGCCGCGGGCCGCTCGAAGTTGGCGCGGTGGCTCGATCCCTCGAACACGACCCAGTGCTTCTCGGGCGCCTGCAGGGCGTCG
>JAGXHO010000099.1 GCA_024636105.1 Trueperaceae bacterium
GCGCGCGGACGACCTGCCCGAGGCCGTCCGCCGCAGCGGCGAGGTCGAGGCCCGGGTTGGCGGCGTCGACCGCGGCGCGCCATTCGGCGGGCACCGGCGCGACGCCGTGGAGCGCCCCGGCGATCGCGCCGGCCACGGTGGCGTAGGAGTCGTTGTCGCGCCCGTAGGCGACGCACTCGATCACGGTGTCGCGGTAGGCGCCATCGCAGCGCACGAGCATCGCGAACGCGACCGCGAGGGTCTGGGCGGCGTCGCTCCCGACGGGGGAGACGGCGAGCACCGGGTAGAGCGCGTCGCGCAGCGCGGCGGCCGGTTCGCCGGCGTGCCGTTCGACCAGGTCGAGCGCTCGCGCCACCAGCTCGTGGTTCGGCCGCCCTTCGAAGCGCGCCCACGCGTGGCGTCGCACGGTCTCGCCCCAGTACGGCCCGTCGCGACGCTCGGCGTCGCCGGCCGCGAGGGCCTCGTCGATCGCGCTGCGCGCGGTGGCGCCCGGACGGAGCGCCGCCGCGACGGCGGCGGCATGGATCGCGGCGGCGTCCTTGCCGTAGCCGTCGCTCAGGTAGGCGAGTTCGAACGCCGTGCGGTAGGCGCCGCGTGGGTCGCCGGCGTGGACGACCCCGACGGCGTGGTTGGCCATGATCGCGCCGTTGGTTCCGTGGCCGCCGAAGGGGAGCTTGGCTTCGCGGTAGAGCGCCGCGTAGTGGTACTCCTCGAGGAAGGAGCGCTCGAGGTCGCCGCGGTGGGCGTCGCGCCAGCGGTCGATGGCCAACGCGAGGTCGCCGGCGAGCGTGCGACCGCCGCTGGCGATCAGCGCGTCGCAGTGGATGAGGTGCAGGCGGGTGTCGTCGGTGACGCTGCCCGGCTCGTTGGTGAACTGGGCGTGCTCGGCGGGCGCCTTGGCGTACGGGAGCATGGTGGTCACGCGCCCGAAGCGCTCCGCAAGGTCGCGGTGGTCGAGGCCCTCGACCGGGCCGCCGAGGGCGTCGGCGCATGCGGCGCCGTACACGACGCCGAGGATGCGGTCGTCGAGGGATGGGGTCATGGATCGATCGCCGGGCGCCGCGGGTCAGCCGCCGAAGCCCTTGGCGAATACCTCCTCCTTGATGAAGCGCTCGGTGATCACGAGCAGGACGATGCCGGGGATGCAGACGATCAGCGCGACGCCCGCCGCCACCGCGTCGAGCGCGCCGCCGCCGGCGACGCGGCTGAACAGCAGGGTCGGCAACGTCTCGATGCGGCCGCCCCCCACGAAGAAGGTCAGCAGGAAGATGTTGGAGCTGATCAGGAAGGTGAAGAGGCCGCCGGCGACCAGGCCCGGCAGGATCATCGGCAGCGTGACGTGCCAGAGCGTGCGCAACGGGCTGGCGCCGAGCACCCGCGCCTGCTCCTCGTAGTCGTCGCTCAGGCCCTGGAACACCGACGTCAGCACCCGGACCATGTAGGGGATGGTGGGGATCAGGTGCACGAGCACGATGCCCGTGTACGTGCCGGCGAGGCCCAGCTGGATGAAGGTGACCAGGATGCCGAGCCCGACCGCGATCTCCGGGACGATCAGCGGCGTCAGCAGGAAGAACTCGACGAAGCTCTTGCCGCGGAACCGCTCCTTCGCGAGCACCCGGGCGGCGGGCAAGCTGATCGCGGCGCACACGAGCGTCACCAGAAGCGCGATCAGGATGGTGTTGCCGGTGGACTCGAGCACCCGCGAGACCGGCGAGAAGACGTAGTCCCATCCCTGCGGCAGGCGCGCGGTGGCGCGCGCCTCCCACCACCAGCGCGAGGGCAGGAGGTCGGGCCAGGTCCAGCGGAAGGCGAACGAGCCGATCACGAGCGGGATGAACGGGCCCAGCACCATGCCGACGACCACCGTGAGGTAGAAGCGCCCGAACGGCCCCAGTCGCTCGCGGTCGGCGAGGCGGCGGCGCAGACGGATCACTGGCGCCCCCTCAGCCGCTCGAAGCGGCGGTAGGCGGCGAGGTACGTGAGCAGCACCGCGCCGGAGAGCAGCCCGATGAACATGACGATCGCCATCGCGCGCAGCCGTTTCGAGTAGTCGGCGTCGTCGAAGGCCCGCCAGGCCTCGACCGGGAGGGTGTTCGGGAAGCCGCCACCCAGGATGAACGGGACCTCGAACGAGCCGAAGTTGAAGGCGAACACGATGATGGTCGCGGAGACCACCCCGGGCATGATCTGCGGCAGCGTGACGTGCCAGAAGGTCTGCCAGCGGCCGGCACCGAGGGTGACCGCAGCCTCTTCGCTCTCCTTCCCGAGCCCCATGAGCACCGAGTAGAGGATGAGCGTCGTGAACGGGATCTGCTTCCAGAGGTAGACGAACATGATCCCCCAGCCGGCATGGCTGTAGATCAGCCGCGGGAAGTCGCCGGTGCTGTCGATGATGCCGAGCGCGAACAGCGTGCGCGCGACGATCCCGCCATTGCCGAACAGCACGATGGTGAGCGCGACGCCGACCAGGTAGGGGATCATGAGCGGCAGCTTGTAGACGAACTGGACGAAGCGGCGCCCGCGGAAGCGGCGCCGCAACGTGAGCGCAAGATAGAGGCTCGCGATGGTGCCGACGATCGTCGGGACGATCGCGTAATAGAAGGTCAGCCCCACGGACGCCCAGAAGCCGGGCGTCGCGAACAGGCTGCGGTAGTGCTTCAGCGTCGGGAACTCGGTGATGCCGTAGATGGGGGCGTGACCGAAGCTCTGCAGCAGCGCCACGAGGAGCGAACCGAAGAACAGGACGCTGAGGGTGAGGACGACCGGCGCGAGCATGATCGGTACGTAGGCCCGACGGCGCCAGGCGGCCCAACGCAGGCGGGTACGGTTCCGGGTGGGTGAGGCGATCGCCATCGGGCTCCTCGGAGGGGATCGGGAGCCGCCGCCCGCGGCGGCGGCTCCCGGGGGATGGTCGGGTGCCGGACGCCGCGGGCGGCGTCCGGCACGGGGTTCAGCGGTTGGCGAAGGCGGCGGCGACGGAGGCCGCGACGTCGCCGGTGCGGCGCTCGATGAACTCGACCCAGGTGCCCTCGATGACGTCGACCAGCGAGGCGTTGGTGTCGGGCACGGTGACCGCGCCGAGTTGGTCGTAGGTCACGCCCATCAGGCTCGGCGCGACGGCGTCGATCTGCGCCTGCTGCTCGGGCGAGAGCAGGTCGGCGTCGATGCCGAGCACGTAGCCGATGGCGCCGAGCTTGGAGATCTGGTTGTCGGGGCTCGACAGCACGTTGGCCAGCACCATCGCGGCGGCCGGGTTGGGGGCGTTGATGGGCACGCCGATGAAGTTCTTGTTCTTGATCATCCCTTCGGCCGGGAAGATCACGTTCTCGACGGTCTCGGCGAAGCTACCGTCCTCGACGGAGACGGCGGTGTTGTACATGCCGAACTGGCAGGCCATGTCGATCTCGCCGTTGACGAACAGCGCCTCGAGGCCGTTCTGATCCTCGGGGTAGATCGGCGAGCCGCGACGGCCGTCGGCGCCGCCGCCGCCCAGCAGGAAGGGCTCGATCCGCTGCAGGTACTCGTAGCCGGGGGCCGCCAAGCGCAGGAACTCGTCCGCGCCCAGGGCGTCGGCCGAGAGCTGGAAGGGCTGGTAGCTGGTGCCGTCGGGGTTGTGGGCGTAGAGGACGGTCTGGACGAAGGTGTTGCCGTTGTAGTGCGGCGGGCGGACGTACGTGAAGCGCCCGGGGTTGGCGCGCAGCCAGGTCTCGAGCTCGGCGAAGTCGGCCGGCGCGTCGGCGCGTGCGAGCCGCGCGGTGTCGATCGCGCACATGTACTGGTCGCCCGACCATGGCATCTCTTCCTTGTTGGTCGGGTAGCCGAAGTCGTACAGGTTGGGGCCCGACGCCGGGTTCGCCGGGTCGAAGTGGACGTACCGCGCGTTGGGCAGCAGGTCGGCGAACGATCCAAAGTTCAGCGACTGCGACGACAGCGTGAAGAAGTTCTCGCCGTTGATCCAGACGGCGTCCGCCGAGCCTTCGCCCGGGCCGCGGCCCGCGGCGGTCTCGGCCAGGACGAGGTCGACGAGGTCGCGCGTGTTCGTCAGGCGCGTCGTTTCGAGCGTGATGCCCAGCGCCGCGAGCTCAGGCTTCACGACGGTGTCGATCCAGGTGTTCAGGGTCTCGCTGCCGCCCCAGTGGGCCCACACGACCTGGCCCTCTGCGCGGGCTTGCTCGAGGACCTGGTCCCACGTGAGCTCACCGGCGAGGAAGGAGCTGCGGAAGGCCTCGGCCTCGGGCGTGCCTTGCGGCTGGGCCTGGGCCAGCCCGAACAGGGTGGCGAATGCGAGCGCGATGACGAGCAAGCTGCGTCGAACGTGCATGGAGTACTCCTTACTCCGCCACGGTGGGCGGGGACGGGCGGACGTCAGGCTTCGGGGAACACCCACACGTGGTGCGGGGCGATGCGGACGCTCACCTCCTCCCCGTCGCCGAAGCGGCGCGTCGAGCGGTCGCGGACCTGGAGGACGAGGTCGCCGAGTGCGACCCGGTACGCAAGCGTGCCGCCGTAATAGACGCTCTCGACGATGCGGCCGGGTAGGCCGGTCGCGTCGCCGGGCGGCAGGAGGTCGATGTGCTCGGGCCGCACGGTGGCGGTGGCATCGGCCCCCGAACGGTGGTGATCGGCGTGGGCGATGCGCAGCGCGCCGACCTCGGTGACGAGCGTGGCGACGTCGGCGCCGACGTCGGCGAGCCGACCGCGGATCAGGTTGGTGGTGCCCATGAAGTCGGCGACGCGCAGCGTGCGCGGCCGGTTGAAGATCTCCTCGGGCGTGCCCACCTGAACCAGTTCGCCGTCGAACATGACGCCGATCCGGTCGGCGAGCTCGATCGCCTCGACCTGGTCGTGCGTGACGAAGACCGTGGTGATGCCGAGCTGCCGCTGCAAGCGGGTGATGAAGGCGCGCATCTCCTCGCGGAGCTTGGCGTCGAGGTTCGAGAGCGGTTCGTCCATGAGCATCAAGCGGGGCTCGGTGATCACGGTGCGCGCGATGGCGACGCGCTGCTGTTGGCCGCCGGAGAGCTGCGACGGGAAGCGCTGACCGAAGCCGGTGAGCTGCACCACGTCGAGCACCTCGGCGACGCGTCGGTCGATGTCGGCGCGCGGGACGCCGCGCATCCGCAGGCCGAACGAGACGTTCTTGGCGACGCTCATGTGGGGGAACAGCACGTAGCGCTGGAAGACCATCCCGATCCCGCGCTTCTCGGGCGGCGTAGCCAACACCGATTCCTCGTCGAAGAGGATGTCGCCGTCCGTGGGGCTCTCGAGGCCGGCGATCATGCGCAGCGTGGTCGTCTTGCCGCAGCCCGAGGGACCGAGCAGCGCCACCAGGCTGCCTTCGGCGACGTCGAGGTCGACCCCCGCGACGGCGGCCACGTCGCCGAAGCGCTTGCCGAGGCCGTCGAGCCGGAGGCGGGTCATGAGCGACCGTCCCGGTCGCGTGCGGCGGGCGGTCGAGCGGGTCGTTCCTCGGGGGATCGCGGCAACGGATCGCTCCTAGGCGCACGAGGGCACCGGTCGGCGCAGGGCCGAGGCGCACGTGTCGGTTGCAAACTCGTGCCGGCATAATGTCATGACATTTCGGAGCGTGTCAACCGCGACGGGTGCGGTTCTTCCCTTGGGTCAAGCGAGCGGTGCGACGCGGCGGACGAGCTGCGTCTGCGGCGCGTTCCAGTACGAATCTTCGTACAGCGTCGGCTCACCGGCGACGTCGCGCACGAGGCAGGATTTCACGATGATCGCGCTGCCCACGGCGATGCCCAAGAGCGAGGCGAGGGGCTCGGCGATCGTCCCTGGCGCCATCGTCTCTTCGCCCTGGTCGAGCGGCAGGCCGTAGCGCCGCTCGAGGACGAACAGGAGCGACTGCTGGGGGCCGTGCTCCGCGAACGAGGTGGCCGCAAGACCTGGCACCCGCCGGTCGGGCAGGAACGAGCGCATGACCGCCGCCGGTACGCCGTCGACCAGGCGCACCCGGTCGACGCGGACGAGCGGCTCGTCGCGCTCGAAGGGCGACGCCGCGAGGCCGAGGTCCTCGGCGCGGCCGCGCGCCACGCCCGCGATGCGGGTTCCGGGTTCGCGGCCGGCAGCGAGCATCTGGTCCGTGAACGACACCATGCAGGCGCGCGAGTCGGGGATGGCGGGCGCTTTGACGAAGCTGCCGCGGCCACGCTGCCGGTCGATCAGGCCGTCGTGCACCAGTTGGTCGAGCGCGGCGCGCACCGTGATGCGGCTGACGCCGTACGTGGTCACCAGTTCCGACTCGGCAGGGATGAGGTCGCCGGGCGCGAGCTCGCCCGACACGACCTGCCCCCGCAGGATGCCGTAGAGCTGCACGTAGAGCGGCTGGTCGGCTTCCTTGGAGAGGCGTGGTTCGGCGACCGCTGCCATGCCGCACTCTATAGCGCATTCGCCTCGAGCGTTCGCGCAGCGCGGTCGCGCATGGCTGGCGAGGACGAGAGCCCCGTCCTTGACGGGCCTCGAAACGTCATGACATCCTGGCGCGACGTCATCGCCGAACGTCGGGCGTGGCGCCGGGAGGCCGTCGTGCGCTCGCTCGTTGCAGGGGACCTCGGCCGCGATGCCCGCCTCCATCTGGTCACGCCGCTGGTGATCGGGGTGGCCTACTACGGGCTCTTCGTCGTCGCCTTCAACCTCTACCTCCTGCGGCTCGGGTACGACGCCCGCTTCATCGGCGTGCTCGGCGCCAGCGGCACCGCGCTGTTCGTCGGCCTGAGCATCCCAGCGGCTGCCTTCGGGCGCCGGTGCGGGGCCCGGCGGGCGCTGTTGCTCGGGATCGGCGCCTACCTGGTGGGGTTCACCGCGCTCCCGTTCGCCGACCTCGTGCCGATCGACCTGCGCACGCCGTGGTTGGTGGTCAGCTACCTGATCGCCTTCCTCGGCGGTCCGTTCTACTGGGTGAACGGCAGCCTCTACCTGATGGCGGCGACCGGCCCGTCCGAGCGGGCCCGCGCGTTCGCGCTTCGCACCGCCTGGATCCCGTTCGCCGGGGTGCTGGGCAGCCTCGCCGGCGGCTTCGTCCCCGGCCTGGTCGCGGCGTGGACCCCCGCCACGCTGGCCGATCCCGCGCCCTACCGGGTGGCGCTGTTCGCGAGCGGCCTCGCCTACCTGCCCGCGTTCCTGGCGACGCTGGCCAGCCGCGACCTGCGGCCGCCACCACCGCCCCCCGACCGACCGCGCGCCCGCCTCCCATGGGGATTGCTGGTGGCGATCGCCGCCGTGGAGGCAGCGCGCATGGCGGGCGAGGTGGGCACCTACGGCTTCTTCAACGTCTACCTGGACGCGTTGGCGGTGCGGCCGTCCGCGATCGGTGCGGTCGTCGCGGCCGGATTCGCGCTGTCGGGGCTCGCGGCGCTGCTCGCGCCCATGTTGACGCGCCGCTGGGGCGGGCGGCGGATCGTGGCGGCGTCGCTCGTGCTCATGGCGGGCACCATCGCCGCGCTTGCCTTGCCCTCGCCGTCGATCGCCACGCTTGCGTACGTGGCGACCGTCGCGTTGGCGGCGATCGGCATGGCGGCGCTTTCGGCGTACCGCATGGAGCTGGTGGCGCCGGTCGCCTGGTCGGCGATGGCGGGGGTGGCCGTCACCGGCCAAGGCCTCGGCGAGTCGATCGTGCTGCTCGTCGGCGGGCTGACGATCACGGCGTACGGGTTCGCGCCGTACTACCTGGCCACCGCGGCGGCCGTGCTCGCGGGGGCGCTGGTGGTGCTGCTGTGGGTGCGGTCGGATCCTGCCTGAGCGGCGTCCTCGGCGTCCGCCGGCGCGGACCGTCTTCTCAACTGGCGCGTGCGGCGGCGTCGAGCTTCGCGAGGAAGTCGACCATGATCGGATCCCGCGCGACCTCGGTCGCCTCGAGCATCTCGGTGCCCGGCGCGCCGTCGGCGTGCCAGCGCTGGTCGTCGCCAAGGCGCGGGGTCGGTACGAAGCGGGTGGCCACCCAGCTTGGCTGGAGCAGCCAAGCGAAGTTGATCAGGTCCCAGATCACCCAGCTGCGCCCGGGGACCTCGCGGATCCCCCGCTGCGGGTAGAGCGGGTTGTGCAGGTAGAGGTGGTGGAGGTAGTCGCCGATCGCGCCCTTGCCCTTGATCCACGACTCGATCTCCGGAAGCGACAGGCGCAGCTGCGCGCCCAGGTAGTAGCCGGGCAGGTACACGAGCGGGACGCCGCTCTCGAACAGCAGCTGCGAGGCCGGCAGGTCCTGCTCGAGGTTGAACGAGTAGTTGTACATGCCCGACCAGGTCGGGTACCCCGCGGTCCAGACGACCACCATCCGGTCGGCGATCCGCGGCTCCATGAGCAGCGCCGACGCGACGTTGGTGGTGGCGCCGATCGCCACGACGTACAGCGGCCGATCGGACGGCGCCATCGCGCGCTCGACGATCAGCCGTGCAGCGTCGCTCTCGACCGGTTCGTCCTTCGCGGGGAGGTAGCGGGGCGAGCCGCGCACGATGCGGTCGCCGAGGCCGGCGCCCATCAGTCGATCGACCGTGAGGATCTCCTGGTAGCTCAGCTCCATGCCCTCGGCGGGGCCGACGAACGGCACCTCTGACGGGTGGACCCCGGCGGCCCGCAGGCCCGCGACCCAACCCGCGAGCGGCGCGAGCTCGTCGGGAAGGGGCGTACCCGCGTCCTGCAGCGCCCGGGTGCGGATCAGGTCCTCGCGGTAGATGCCGAAGCTGTAGGGCACCGCGGTCACGCCCTCGATGTCGAAGCGGTCGCGCGAGGTGAACGCCCACGCGAGCGCGAACTGGTCGTCGATCTCGTTGGCGGCGTCGGTATCGATGAGGACCCGGAGGCGCCCTTGCGGTGGCGCGAGGCGCCGTCGGCGCTCGGCCGGGTCGATGGTCGGGAAGGTGGGAAGAGCCATGGTGCCTCCTGGTGGGTCAGATGCGCAGGTACCCGCCGTCGATCGTCAGCGAGGTCCCGGTGAGGTACGAAGCGCGGTCGCTGGCCAGGAAGACGATCGCCTCGGCGACCTCGTCGACCCGACCCCAACGACGCAGCGGGATCTGGTCGAGGTAGCGCTCGCCGGCCTCGGTGCCGATGAGCGGATCGTCGACCACGTTCATGTGGGTGTCGATGATGCCGGGGCAGACGGACACCACGCGGATGCCGCTGGGCCCGAGTTCGTCGGCCAGCGACGACGTCAGCAGCCGCACCGCCCCCTTCGAGGCGTTGTAGAGCGCGTAGCCGCCGGTGCCGCGCAGGCCGGCGATGCTCGCGAGCATCACGATCGCGCCGCGACGGCGCGGCACCATCCGGCGGGCGGCCGCCTGGGCGGCGAACAGGACGCCTTTGACGTTCACGTCCATCACCAAGTCGTAATCGGCCTCGCTGATCTCGAGCAGCGGGCGCTTCTTGAGCACTCCGGCGTTCGCCACCAGCACGTCGATACCTCCGAACGGCTCGGCCGCTTCCACGGCAGCCTCGAGGTCGGTCGGGTCGCGCACGTCGCAGCGGACGAAGACCGCCCCGTGGCCGTGGCGCTCGGCGGCCTCGACGTGGGTGGGGCGCCCGCCCTCGCGCGGATCCTCGCGCAGGTCGGCCACGACGACGTTCGCCCCCTCGCGGGCGCAGGCGAGCGCGATGGCGCGACCGTTGCCCGACGCGCCGCCGGTGACCAGCACCGTGCGCCCTGCGAGCTCACCGGCCACGCTCACGCCTCCCCGCCCAAGCGCGCCCAGGCGGCCTCGGCCGAGGCACCGTCGTGCACCAACGCGCGCAGCGCGCCCACCATCGCCACCGGATCGGGCGCCGCCCAGACGTTGCGGCCGAGCGCGACCCCGCGGACGCCGGCGTCGAGCACGGTGCGGATGCGCGCGAAGAGGCCGCGCGGGTCGGCGACGGGTCCGCCCATGACCACGATGGGCACCGGCAACGCGGCCGCTACGTCGGCGAGCGGGGCCACGACGTCGGGCAGCGCCACCTTGATCAGGTCGGCGCCCAATTCGAAGGCCATGCGTGCGGCGTGGGCGACGAGCGCGCCGTCGTGCTCGCGCGCCGGCGCCAGATCGCCGCCCCACAGGACCGCTTCGACCATCACCGGCAACCCGAGCGAGTGCGCCTCGTCGAGCAGCCCCGCGGTCGCTCGCAGCGCGGCCAGTTGCGCGTCGGCGTCGCGGCGGCCGTGCACCCAGAGGCACTTGAGGCCGCTCGCGCCGAGCCCCTGCGCGTGCGCCGCCGAGTAGAGAAGCGCGTGCTGCTCGAGCGCGCCGGGCTCGCCCGGGGTGGTCGTGGTGCCGTAATAGTCGACCGTCAACAAGACCGGCAGCCCGGGCGCGACGCGGCGCGCCAGCCGTGCGCTGCCGGGGGCGGCGATGACGGCGTCGGCACCGGCTGCGGCGAGGTCGGCCAGCAGGCTCGCCGGGCGTCGCAGTCCCGCGACGTGACCGGCCGTGAGCGCGTGGTCGAGCGCCACGATGACGCTGCGCCCGTCGGCGGCCAAGAGCGGGGACGGATCTGGGTCGACGGTCATGGCGCGTCCTCCAGGGGCAGGGGTTCCGGGCGGTAGCGGCGGGGCCGGACGAGGTCGGCCCCCGCCCAGACGGCGGCGGCGCGCAGCGACGCCGCGTGGTGGCCGGCGACCACGGCGAGGTGGTGCTCGACGCCTCCTTGAAGGAGCGTCTGGACGACGTCGCCCACCGACAGGGGACCGTCGGCGCCGCGGAAGCGACCGAGCCAGCCGCGGCTGCCGTCGAACCCGGCGTGCGGCGACTCGACGACGTCGGCGTCGACCGCGAACCAGGCGGTGCCATCGCGCCCCACGCGCAGGACCGTCACGGCGCCGAGGCGGAAGCGCAGGTCGGCGACCGCGCCCATGCGCGGGCCGCCGCCACGCGAGAGCGTGGTGTGCTCGGTCCAGCGCACGCCGTCCGCGTCGGCGAGGTCGAGCGGGCCGCCGCCGCAGTGCCAGGTGAGCAGCGCGTCGCGGTCCACGTCGACGTCGTTGACGTCGAGCAGCGTCGCGCCGGGCGGGCGCGCGACGCCGGCTGCAGGCGGGCCCCCGGGCGGGGGCCAGGCAGCAGCCCGCGCGGCCAGCATCGAGAGCGCGCCACCGACGTCGCCCTCGGCCGCCACCGGGACGCCGTGCGCCTCGTCGAGCCAACTGAACGCGAGGCCGGGATGCAGCCCCATGCGCGCCTGGAACTCGGGCCAATCGCGGACGGCGAGCGCGTCGTAGCCGCCGGCGCGCGCCAGGTCGGCGAGCGCGAGGTACACGGCGACGTTGGCGCGCAGATCGGCGTCCGAAAGCTCGACGCGCCCGCGGGCGGCTGCGGTCACTTCCGCCAGCGCCCGCGCCATGCGCGCTGGGTCGGCGGTGGCCGGCGCGGTTCCGTCGCGCCAGGCGAGCGCGGCGTCGATCAGGCGGTCGAGGTCCTCGTCGACGATGCGCGCGCCGGTGGACCGAGCGACGGCGTCCGCGTTGGCCGCGACGTTCAGGAACGTCGGGGCGACGCCGCCGACGAGGGCGATGCGGGCCCGAGCGAGGCGGCGCGTGATGCGCACCGCGTCCAGCACCAGCGCGATCCGCTCTTCGAACCAGGGGTGGCCGGCGTCGCCGAAGCACCAACCGTAGGGGCCGGCGCGGTCGGCCAGCGCCGTACGCAGCACGCCGGCGTGCAGGTGCATGGCGACGAAGCCGTTGAGCGGGATCGGTCCGTGGCGCCGTGGTTCGTCGGGCGCCCAGAGGCACAGTCGCAGACCGGCCTCGACGAACGGGACGACGACGTCGCCCATGGTGAAGGCGGCGGACTGGAGCACCACGAGGTCGACGCCCTGGGCGGCGAGGTCCGCGGCGGCGCGCTCGGCGTCGGCGCGGTCGACCATCGGCGCCTCGAGCGCGATCAACCGTCCGCCGCGGGCGGCAACGCGGTCCTCGAGCGCCCGTCGAGAGCGTTCGACCACGGCGTGGTCGGCGGCTTCGTAGCTCGGAAGACCGCCTGGGGCGTAGGCGACGAGGAAGGCGTCGGGGCGGTCCGTTGCGTCGATGGTCGGGCGCTCGCGGTCCGGCATGGCTCCCCCCGGGTCGGCGCCCGCATGGGGCGCGCACTGCCTGGGCGCGCCTCGGCGCGCCGATCGGTCGGTCGATGGGGGGAGGCTATAACGTCATGACATTTGCGCGCAAGCGCGCTAGCATCGCGTCTACGCGGTCGAACCGCTCAAGCGTCCGCGTGCCTTGGGAGGCATCGCATGCGCATCCACCTCGAGTATGGCGACGGCACGCTGCCGATCGACGTCCCCGACGGGACGCCCGTCGTCCGAGCCGGCGAGCTCTACCGCGAGCCGGCGGCGCTGGAGGACCTGGTCGCCGCCACCCGCCACGCGATCCAGAACCCCCTGGGAAGCAAGCCGATCCACGAGCGCGTGTCCGCGTCGTCGCGCGTGGTCATCGGGTTCCCCGATCGCGTCAAGGGGGGCGCGCACGCGACCGCGCACCGCAAGGTGGCCATCCCGATCCTGCTCGACGAGCTCGCGCGCGCCGGCGTCCGCGACGAGCGCGTCACCCTGGTCTGCGGCATCGGCCTCCACCGCAAGAACACGGTCGAGGAGTTCGCCGCGTACCTCGGGGCCGACGTCGTGCGTCGCTTCGGACCCGACCGACTCGTCAACCACGACGCCGAGGACCCCGCCGGCATCGTCACCGTCGGCGCGACCGAGCTCGGCGACCACGCCGACTTCAACCGCCTCGCCTTCGAGGCCGACCTCACCATCATGCTCGGGCACACCATGGGCAACCCGTACGGCGGCTACTCCGGCGGCTACAAGATGCCCACCACCGGCTTCACCACGTGGCGATCGATCCGCTGCCACCACACCCCCGCGACGCTGCAGCGCGCCGACTTCGTGCCGGTGTCGACGCAGTCGACGTTCCGCGACCAGATCCGCACCATCGGTCAGGCGCTCGAGCGCGAGCGCAACGACGCGTTCTTCAGCGTCGACGCCGTGCTCAACGGCCGTTCGGAGCAACTGAAGGTGGTCGCCGGAGCGCCGCTCGAGGTCGAGCGCGCCACCTGGCCCGCCGCGGGCGAGCGCACCGACGTCGTGGTCCCGGGGGCCCCCGCCAACGTCCTCGTGCTCGGCATCCCGCGCGCCTTCCACTACGGTCCGGGGATGGGGTCCAACCCGGTCTTGATGCTCCAGGCGATCGGGGCCTGGGTGACGCGGGCGGCCGGCGCGCTGGCCGAGGACTTCGTCGTCGTTGCGGCTTCGGTGTGCGACGGCTGGTTCAACGACGCGTGGTTTCCCGCCTACCGCGGCATCTACGAGAAGCTCCAGGAACTGACGGGCGCCGACGAGCTCGTCGCCCACGAGGAGGCGTTCGCTACCGACCCGGAGTGGGTGTTCCGGTACCGCCACGCGTTCGCCTACCACCCGTTCCACGGTTTCTCCATGGCCTACATGGGGGGCATCGCCACCGAGCGTGCCCAGGCCGTCTACGTGGTCGGCGCCGGGGCCCCCGGCTTCGCGCGCGGGATGGGGTGCACGCCCGTGCGGACCTTCGACGACGCGGTGGCGCGGGCCGAGCGGTTGCTCGGCGCGCCGGCGCGGATGCTGGTCGTCCCCGAGGTGTCGAAGCCGGCGGTGCACCTGCGCAGCGCGGAGAGCTGAGGTGGCCGTCGTGGGCGCGGTGGGCGCGGTGGGCGTGATCGGGGTCGGGCGCATGGGGGCGGCGATGGCGCAGCGGCTGCGCGAGGACCACGAGGTGATGGGCTACGACGTTCGGGCCGGCGTCGACGTCGGCGTCCCGATGGCGGAGACGGCGGCGACCCTGGCCGAGCGCTGCGACGTCGTCCTGTTGTCGTTGCCGTCGCCGCAAGCGACGCGCGCGCTGTTCGAGGACCCCGGGTTCCGGCGCGCCTTCACGGCGACGGGCGTCGTCGTCGTGGACACGAGCACGTCGGACCCGGCTTCGATCCGCGCCTTGGCCGCCGACCTGGGAAAGGCCGGGGCGCGCCTGATCGACGCCCCGGTGCTGGGACGCCCCGATCGCTGCGGCGCGTGGACGCTGCCGGTCGGCGGCGACGCGGCGGCGGTCGAGCGCGCGCGACCCGTGCTCGACCGCTTGGCGGCCCGGGTCGAGCACGTCGGCGCGCTGGGGTCGGGGCATACCGTCAAGCTGCTCAACAACCTGATGTTCGCGGCGATCAACGTCGCGACGGCCGAGGCGATCAGCGCCTGCGACGCGTTGGGCATCGATCCCGCGCGCTTCGTCGACCTGATCGCCGGCAGCCAGGCGGCCACGGTGAGCCCGCTCTTCCGCGACCTGGCCCCGCGGATGCTCGGCGAGCAGCAGCCGACCGTCTTCACCGTGGCGCTGCTCGCCAAGGACCTGCAGCTCGCCGCGCGCATGTGCGAGGACGTGGGCGCGCCGCTCGTCTCGGCGCGCGCGTCGCAGGTCGTGCTGGCCGGCGCCCTGCGGCTCGGACTGGGAGCGGAGGACTCCGCGGCGCTCGTCGAGTGGTATCGGCAGGGGGGCTCCGGAGCATAGGGGCTCGGCCTCCGACGTTCGGCGCGTCGGGACGAACGGGGGCGCGACCCTCGGTCGTTCGCCCGCATCGCAGGTTTGGGTGCTGGGCCGTCGATTGGTTTGCGCCAGCGCTTGAAGTCGGAGCGGGAGCGTGCGCTGGACCGCGTCGACGACGGCATCAAGGCCACGCTGGCGCGGATCCAGGAGCGGGTCGAAGCGGGGCGCCACGACGAGGTCGGCGGGCTCAACACGTCGCTGAACGCGCTGTTGACGTCTCGCAAGGTGGTCGCCGGGGTCTCGACGTGGCCGTGGGAGACCGAGACGTTGCGCAGCTTCGCGTCGATGCTGCTGTTGCCCATCGCGCTGTGGTTGATCACGCGCTTGCTCGATCGGGTGGTCTGAGGGACGGCGCGGCGGCTGGGGCCGTGCGCGCGCTCAGCGCCCTTCTTGCCAGCGCTCGAGCTTGCGCGGCAGGTCGAGCAGCCCCAGCATGTCGGCGAAGACGAAGCGCTCCTCGTCGCCCACCACCACGGTGGCGGGCACCCCGTCGCCGGCGGTCTGCCATACGCGGATGACGCAGACGGCCTCGCTCGGGCTGAGCGGGCGAGCGGCCAGGATGCGGTGGCGGAGGCGCGAGAAGGGTTCGTAGAAGGCGACGTCCACCGTGCGGACCGGCGCTGGACCTGCCCCGCAGTCGACCGACGCTCCGAAGCGCGCCGCGCGGCCGGCGTCGTCGTCGAGCACCAGCACCTGCACGGGGACGGCGCGGTCGACCGGTTCGACGCGGAAGGTCCACGGCTCCCCCCGGATCGACTGGACGTAGTACGCCTTCGACACGGTCGGCGCGGCCACCTCGACCGGTTCGCCCACCGCGGGGAAGAACGGCACGTGTGCCAAGGCCGTGCCGACCAGGGCCATGCCAAGCAGGGTGAGGGCGAGCGGGGCGAGCAGGCGTCGGCGCATCCCCTCAGGTGTACGGCGGCGATCCAAGCGGCACCGTGGGCTGGAGAGCGATCGGGACGCGGTCGCCTTGACGCCGCCCGTCGTCGTGCCCTACCGTCGCCGCACCATGAGCAACCTTGCCGGATACCGCTACCGCGGCGCTCGCGCGCTGGTAATGCTGCACGAGCGCGAGTTGCGCGCCTTCCTCGTCACCTTCCGACGCGCCCAGGCCTGGGGCGTCTCGCTGCCCGAGACCGCCGATCCGGACTACGCCTCGCTCGACGCGTTGCTGCGGCACGTGCTGGGCGCGGCGGGCGGGTACCTCACGTGGTCGGCCAAGGTCCTGGAGCTTCCCGACCCCGGCGTCGACCGGGTGCCGTCGGTCGAGGCGATCGACACCGAGGCCGAGGCGTACCTCGAGCACGTGCTGGACCGCTGGTGGTCGCCGCTGCGCGACGTGCCCGAAGAGCGCTTCGAAGAGGCGCACAAGTCGAACTGGGGGACGCCGTACAGCGTGGACGCCATGCTCGAGCACGCGGTGGTGCACCCGATGCGGCATGCGTTCCAGCTCGAGGAGCTGATGGGCGAGGGGGCGAGCGAAGCGAAGGGTTGAGGCGGAGCGTTCAGCGAGCGTGGACGGCGGGCCGCGCGGCGTCCAGCGGGCGTTCCGCGGCGACCGTCGCGTGGTTCTTGAGTTCGGCGTCGAGGCCGTGCTTGCCCGCGAAGCGGGCGAAGCGCGCCCGGCGGTCGGCGGTGACGTGGCGCGAGCGGTTGCCCGCGTGCTGCCGGTACGCCACCCCCAAGCCGGGGAGGCGCGCGACCGGTACGCCGACGCCCACGACCCGCAGGTGCCAATCCCAATCGAAGTAGCCGTCGAGGTCGCGGTCGAGCGGTCCCAGCGCGTCGTGCAGGGCCTTGGGGTAGGCGAGCCCGGCCGTCAGCACGGTGTTGTCGCGGCGGAGGGTCGCCGCGTCGACCGGTAGGTCGAAGGGGGTGCGGCTGCGCTCCACCGGCACGACCGGGTCGCCTTCGGCGACCTCCACCAACCAGCCCCCGCGCGTCACGAGCGCCGGACCGTCGGCGAGCGCGTCGACCACCAAGCCCAGGTGGTCCGCGTCCTCGATCCAATCGTCGTCATCGAGCCAGAGCACCACGTCGCCGCGGGCCGCCTCGACCGCCCAGTTGCGGGCGTCCACCTGACCCCGGCCGGGGTTTCGCAGGGTGACGATGCGCGGGTCGCCCCACTCGCGCACCGCCTCCAGCCCCTCGCCGTCGCCATCGTCGACGACGATCGCCTCCCAGTCGGGGTAGCGCTGCGCCCGCAGCGAGGCGAGCGCGTGGCGCAGCCCGTTGGGCCGTCGGTACGTGGGGACGATCGCGCTGACGTGCATGATGGGAGGGTACGGAAGGCGCGTCAGGTGCCGGTCAGCGGCTCGGCGAAGCGGTCGGCGCCCATGGCGGAACTGACCTGACGCTGACGCGAACGGTGTACGAAGCGCCATGAACCACGCGCCCGCAAACGACCCCAGCGCTCTGCTCGACGCCGTCCTGGAGCTTCGCAGCGAGGTCGACCAGGAAGCCGAACGACGCCTCGCGGTGTGGGGCGTCGCCGACGCCGAATCGCCGCTGCGCGCCAGCGCCGCGAACCTGGCCCGGTACCTGGCGCTGCGCCGTCGCGACCTCGCGGGGTTGCAACGAGCTCTGGTCGAGCTCGGTCTGTCGTCGCTCGGGCGCTCGGAGGCGCGGGTCCGGCCGCAGCTCGACGCGGTCGCGGCCACGCTCGCGGCGCTCGCCGGCCGGTCGGACGCGCCACCGCGGCCCGACGCCGACGCGATGTGGCAAGGGGATCGCCTGCTGCAGGCGCGGGCGCTCGAGGCACTGGGGCCGCAGC
>JAGXHO010000100.1 GCA_024636105.1 Trueperaceae bacterium
ACCACGTGGGCCGCGTCGCCGACCAGGGCGACGCGGCCCACCGCGTAGCGGTCGGCCGACCAGCGCTCGACGCCGAAGGTGCTGGCGTTGCCCCGCAGCGCCCCGTCGAGCGGCGCGCCCAGCCGACGGCCGGCCTCGGCCGCCACGAGCGCTGCGAGTTCCGCGGGCGCGCGCTCGCGGAGCCCGTCCGCGCCGCTTCGCCACCGGACCACCCAGCGCCGCACCCCACCCGGCAACGGGAACCCCTCCACGACCCCGTCCGCATGGAGCACGACCCACGCCTCGTCGGGCGCGAACCGCTCCGGGTCGTCGGCCAAGTCGGCCATCGCGTACCGGTCGGGGTACGGACCGCCCCGTCGGCCGATGCCGGCCATCGGGCGCACCATCCCGTCCCGGCCGTCGGCGCCGACGACGACCGCCGCGCGCCAACGGCGGACGGCGCCGTCGATCGTCACCCCGTCGACGACGACCGCGTCGCGCTCGTGGCGAAGCGCCTCGGCCCGCACCCCCGCGACCAGGGCGGCCGGGTCGACCGCTGCGAGGGCCGCGCGCAGCGTCGCTTCGGTGATCGCTTGCGGGACCGTGAGGACGAACGGCCACGCCGCCTCCGGCGGATCGAAGCGCACCGCACCGAGCGCTCCACGCACGCCGCGCGCCCGTCCGACCCGCACCCGCCGGCCGGCTGCCACGAGCGTCGCGGCCACCCCCAAGCGGTCGAGGACGGCGAGTCCGGGCGGGTGGATGCCGATCGCGCGGCTCCCCTCCGGCGCGTGCGAGCGGGCCTCGAGCACGCGCACCCGGCGGCCGCGGCGCACCAAGTCGAGCGCCAGCGCCGTGCCGACCGGTCCGCCACCGACGACCAGCACGTCGACGCGCTCCGCGAACCCGGCCTCGGGCCTCACGCGCTCGGCACCGCCCGGAAGAGGGCGCCATCGACCGTGAGCCCCGGACCGAACGCGAGGGCCGCCACCGCGTCGCCGACCGTGGGGCCGGGGCGCGCGGGGTCCATGAGGTGCTCGAGGACGAAGAGGACGGTGGCGCTGCTCATGTTGCCGAAGGCGCGCAGGACCTCACGCGACGCCACGACGGCGTCGTCGGGGAGCGCCAGCGCGCGGGCGACGTTGTCGACGATCGCGCGCCCGCCTGGATGCACGGCCCACCACGGCACGTCGGCCACGTCGAGCCCGCCGCGGCGCAGCAGCGGTGCGATCGCGGCCCCCGCCTCCGCCTCCAGCACGCGGGGCACGTACGCGGTGAGCGTCATGTCGAACCCGTGGTCGCCGATCGTCCAGGCCATCGCGTCGACGCCGCTGCGGGCGACCGCCGTCGACGTCGCCTCGAGCCGGAGCGGCCGGACGTCGCCCGCCGGCGGCCGGGCCGACACGAGCGCGGCGGCGGCGCCGTCCGCGAAGACGGCCCCGGAGAGCACCGAGTCGACGTCCGAGCGCGGCTGCAGATGCAGCGTGCAGAGCTCGACGCAGACGATGAGCACGACGGCGCCGGGGTCGAGGGCGACGAAGGCGCGCGCGAGCCGCAGCGCCGGGAACGCGGCGAAGCACCCCATGAACCCGACGTGCGTGCGCTCCACGTCCTCCGGCAGACCGAGGGCGTCGACCAGGTGCAGGTCGACGCCCGGGGTCGCGAAGCCCGTGCACGAGACCGTGACCAGGTGGGTGACGTCGCCCGCGGCCAGCGTGCGGGTGCGCGCGAAGGCGGCGCTCGCCGCCGCGACGGCGAGCGGACCGACCTCACGGGCGTAGCGTGCGTTGCGCTCCCCGGTCGACGGCGAGCGGAACGAGCCGTCCGGGGCGACGAACAGCGCGTCGGCATCACCGCGGCCATCGTCCGCGAAGTCGCCGACCACGCTGTAGCGCGCGTCGATCGCGCTCTGCGCGTAGATCCGGTCGAGCAGCTTGCCCGTGCGCCGGTCGGGGCTCAGCCACCGCTCCATGACCGCGCGGATGTGGGCCTGCGGGTAGCGATGCGAAGGCAGCGCGGTGCCGACCGCGTGCAGCAGAGGTGCCGTCATGCAGCACGATACGCGGACCGCCGCGAGGCGACGGTGGCCGCGCCTGCCGGTCGCCTGCCGGCACGTCCGGTAGGCTGGCACTTCATGGACCGAACCGACGCGGTGCCCGCCGACGACCCCCTGGTCGACTCCATCGCCCACGGGTACGCGCTCGACCTAGGCGCCCTGCTGCGCGCGTCGGCCGCCGCGCTCCGCGGCAGCAAGCGCGTCGTGCTGGCCGGAGCGGTGGCCTGGATCGCGGTCACGTGGGCGGTCGGCATCGTGACCTTCGCCCTCGGCCTCGGCGAGCTGGTGTCGGCCTCGCTCGGCATCCTCGCGACGACGCCGATCACGCTGGGGCTGCTGATGGTCGGGGTTCGGCGCGCTCGCGGCGAGCCGGTCGCCTTCCGCGACCTGCTCGCCCACACCGGCGCGACCGCCCAAGGGGCGATCGTGTTGCTCGTGAACCTCCTCGTGCTCAACGCAGCAGAGGCCCTGCTCGGCCCCGTCCTGTCGACGCCGATCGTGCTGGGGTACGTCCTGTTCGCCGGCTTCGCGCCGTACCTGGTCGCCGACCGCGGCCTGGACGGGCTCACCGCGATCGGCACGAGCTTCCGACTGGTGCGCCACCGCTGGGGCATCCTGCTCGCGCTCCAGGTGCTGCTCGGCCTCGGGCTCGCGCTCGCGGCGCTGCCGCTCGGCCTCGGGCTGATCTGGGCTGGACCTTACGCCGTGGTCGCGCTCGGTGCCGCGTTCGACGCAGCGGCGCCCGCGACCTTGAGCACGGCGTCCAAGAACACCTTGTCCGGCTGACCGCCGAGCACCCGCTCCTGGCCGCTCGGGCCGTCGATGACGGTGTCGGGCACGCCGGAGATGCGGTAGCGCTGGGCGAGCTGCGGGAACTCGCTCGCTTCGACGCCTTCGGCGATCACGTTCGGGTTGGCGAGGGCCAAGCGGTACGCGGCGAGCACCGCGCGCGGGCAGTACGGGCAC
This sequence comes from Trueperaceae bacterium, assembly GCA_024636105.1. The sequence continues at coordinate 3,002 of JAGXHO010000100.1, forward strand.
GTCGGCGTGACGAAGGCCTGCAGGCGCACGGGCGCATCGAGCTCGGCGAGGCGCTCGGTGGACGCCGGGCCGAGGCCCGAGTCGCCGGTCCCCACCATGCGCACCACCTCGACCAGGGTCTGGAACTCGTAGCCACTCGGCAGCCCGATGAAGCGCACGTTGTCGGCGTCGCTGCCGGCCGCCCGGAAGACGATCGTCGGCGTGCGGACGATGCCGCGGGCGCGCGCGTCGCCGTCGAGCGTCCTCTCGACCACGGCGATGCGCTCCGACGTCGCGGCCACCTCGCGCACGAGTTGGAGGGTGGCGGCCTCTTCGCCGGCGTCCTCCTGGCCAGGGACCACGAGGCGCGAGGCGACGTGCACGACGATCTCCACGTCACGGTCGAGGGGGGCGAAGGCTTCGGCGAGCTGGGCGGTCAGGGAATCGTCCAAGAAGCGTTCCATGCCCCCAGGTATACCCCACCGGGGTACCCATGCGGGTCGGACGAACGACCCGGTCGTCGACCGGCGCTTCGCGCCGGTCGAATCAGAAGGTGGTGCCGACCACGCCGCCGTCGACGAGGAGCGTCTGGCCGGTCACGTAGGCCGCCGGAACCGAGCACAGGAACGCCACGGCGGCCGCGATCTCGGCCGCGTCGCCGAAGCGCTTCGCCGGGATCGTCGCGATCAACCGAGCGCGCGCGTAGTCGTCGGCGAACAGCTCGTCGAGGCGCTCGGTGGCGGTGTACCCCGGAGCGACCGCATTCACGGTGACGCCGTGCTCGGCCACCTCGCTCGCGAGCGTGCGCCCGAACGCGGTCACGCCGGCCCGGAACGCGTTCGACAGCGCGAGGTTGGCGACCGGCTGTTTGACCGACAGGCTCGTGACGAAGACGATGCGCCCCCAGCCTGCGCCGCGCATCGCCGGGAGCACGCCGCGCGCCAGCCGAACGGCCGACATGAGGGTGAGGTCGAAGCCCTTCGCCCACGCGGGATCCTCGAGCGCCGCGGCGGTACCCGTGGGCGGGCCGCCGGCGTTCGCGACGAGGATCGCAGGATCGCCGACCAGCTCCTTGGTGCGCGCCAAGAGCGCCTTGACCTGCTTCGCCTGGGCGACGTCGGCCGCGACCGCGTGCACGTCGGCGCCGCTCGCGCGCAGCCGCTGAGCCGCCGCCTCGAGCGCCCCTTCGTCGCGCGCGCTGACGACCAAGCGCGCGCCCTCCGCGGCCAGCGCCGCAGCGATCGCGAACCCGATGCCCTTCGATGCGCCCGTGACGAGCGCCGCCTTGCCTGCGACCTGAAGATCCATGGGCGTCAGCCTACACGAGGGCGCAGCCGCGCCGACGCCAGGGCCGACAGGTCGGCGACGCCCATCAGGTGCATCGCGATGCGCAGCTCCTCGATCACCCCGCCCAGCACCGCCTCGACCGCGTCGGCCGACTCCAGCGCGGGCGCCAGCAGCGGCCGCGCGATCGCGGCGACGCTCGCCCCCAGCGCGATCGCCTTCGCGACGTCGAACCCGGTGCGCACGCCACCGGACGCGACGAGCGGCGTCCCGGGCAACGCCGCGCGGACCTCGACGAGCGCCTCGGCCGTCGGGATCCCCCACTCCACCAGCTCCAGCCGGCGCACCGCGCCGTACCGGACCAACTCTTCGACGCGGGCCCAGGACGTGCCGCCGGCCCCCGCGACGTCGATCGCCGCGAAGCCCACCGCGGCCACCGACCGCGCGACCGCGCCCGTGAGGCCGTGGCCCACCTCCTTGAGCAACACGGGCGCACCGACCTCGGGGACCACGTCGGCCAAGCGCGCCCGCACGCCGCGCCAACGCACGTCGCCGCCCGCTTGGAGCGCCTCTTGGAGTGGGTTGACGTGGATCGCCAGCGCGTCCGCCCCCACCTCGGCCACCGCCCGGCGCGCCTGCTCCACGCCATACCCCGCCACCAGCTGGGCCGCGCCCAGGTTGCCGATCAAGAGCACGTCGGGCGCCACGTCGCGCACCTCGAAGCTGGCGCGGGCCTCCGGGTGCTCGAGCATCACGCGCTGCGAGCCCAGCATCATGCCGACCCCCAGGCGCTGCGCTGCGGTGGCGAGGTTGCGGTTGATCGTCGCGGCCCGCTCGGCACCACCCGTCATGGCGCCGACCAGGAGCGGCGCGCAGAGGCGCTTCCCGAGGAAGCGTGCTCCCGTATCGACCGCGTCCAGATCGGATTCGGGGAGCGCCGCGTACGGCAGGTCGTAGCGCTCGAACCCGGTCGTTCGGGTGGTGTACGCAACCGGACCGGTGAGGCACACGTCGAGGTGGCGGCGCTTGCGGGCGGCGAGGGCGTCCGAGGGCATGCCGGAGTGTACGCAGCGGCCCCGCGACGCGCAGCGTGCAGGCGCGTACGTACCCGATCGCGGCCGCCCCGTACGATGAACGCGTGCATCGGTCCTTCCCCGCCCTGTTCGCCCTCGCTGCCGCCCTGCTGCTCGGCGGTTGCTCCCTGCTGCTGCCCGCACGCCTCGGCGTCACGCCCACCACGCGCGTCGTCGACCTCGCGACCGGAACGACCACCACCTTCACGGTCACGAACGACGGAGCGGCCGGCTCCGTCCTCCACTGGAGCTTCGTGTCCGAAGGCCTGGACGCCTGGCCCGCCTCGGGCACGCTCGCGGCAGGCGGCTCCGCTTCGGTGCTCGCCGTCGCGCCGACCGCCGCCGAAGGGACGACGCTCACCGGCCGCTTCGTCGCGGCGCGCCAAGAGGTGGCGGTGACCGTCGAGGTCGTCCGAGGACCTGCGATCACCTGCGACCCGGACGCGGCGTTCGCAGCCACGTCGGAAGGCAGCGTCCGCCTGCTGGTCGGCTACCGCCGCGACGTCGTCGGCACGTCCACGGCCCGCGCGGACGGCGCGCGCGCCACCACGGCGCTCGCCGGCGCGTTCGGCGCCGTCGTCGAGCGCGCGGGCCACGGCACCGAGTTCGACGTGGTGCGTGCGTCGGTCGCCAGCGCGGACGGTCTGCTGACCGCCCTGCGCGCTCGGAGCGACGTGGCGTTCGCCGTGCGCGACGTGCCGATCGCGCGCTCTGAGGCCCCGAACGACGCCCTCTACGGCGTCCAGTGGAACCTCTCGTCGTTCGGCGCCGAGTTCGCATGGGACTGGATCGACCTCCTTCCCGAAGGCATCGAGCCCGTCGTCCTGGCCATCGTGGACGACGGCGTCGCGGTCGATCACGTCGACTTCGCCGCGCGGACGCTTCCCGGCTGGGACGCGTTCGGCAACGACGCCGACGTCCGCAACTGCACCGATCACGGCACGCACGTCGCCGGCATCGCCGGCGCGGCTCGAGGCGACGCGGTCGGCGTCGCGGGCGTCGCGTCCACCGATTGGGTGCGGCTCCTGCCGGTCAAGGCCTGGCCCGACACCACCGATCCGCGCGCGACCACCGGGATCGTCGCGATCGTCGACGCGATGCGCTGGGCGGGGGGCTTGCCCGTGACGGGGTTCCCGCACAACGCCTTCCCGGCCGACGTGATCAACCTGAGCCTCGGGACGCCCAGCGCCTCGGTCGACGTGGCGTTCCGTTCCGTCATCGAGGAGCTCCAGGCGCTCGGCGTGGTCGTCGTCGCTGCCTCGGGGAACAACAACACGGGCGCCGAGCCACCCGTCGCCGACGGCGTCCAGTACCCCGCCGCCTCCGGCGCCATCGCGGTCGGCGCCGTCGACCACACCCTCGAACGCTCGTGGTTCAGCTCCTTCGGGCCAGGCCTCGACCTGATGGCGCCCGGCGGCGCGGCGCCGCCGGGGGGCGGCTGCTCGGCCGTCACCAGCACCGGGGTAGCGTACGCGAGCGGTGCAGCCAGCGAGACCTGGACCTGCAAGGCGGGCACGTCGATGGCCACGCCCTTCGTGGCGGGCGCCGCAGCGCTGCTGCTCGGCGCGGACCCCGCGGTGCGGGAAGCGCCCGATCGTGCTGCCCTGGTCGAGGCGCGGCTGCGCGACGCCGCCGCGCTCAGGCCCGGTACGAACCCCGACGAGTACGGCGCCGGCGTCCTCTGCCTCGACGCCCTGCTGACCACCACGCACGTCTGCGGCGAACCGGTCGCCCCGTGAGCCGCGCCTAGAAGAGCTGGGCCACCAAACGGCCGACCTGCACCAGCGCGACGACGACCACCAGCGCCGAGGCGACGCCGGCGAGCACGTCCACGCGTCGGTCGGCGGGCAGACCCTGGCGCGCGAAGCCCCAGAGCAGGCCGCCCAGGGCGCCCCCCACGTGGCCCCATAGCGAGACGTTCGGGATCGCGACCGACAGCAGGGCGATCATCGCCATCCACTGGAGCAGCGAGCGCAGCAGCGCTCGATCGACCGCACCGCGACCGCGCGCCACGTCGGCGAGCAGCGCGCCGGCGACGCCGAGCACCCCGCCCGACGCACCGACCAAGACGAGCGTCTCACCTGCCTGGGCGACGCTCGTGAGGTACGCGCCCATGACCGTGCCCGCGACGAACGCCGTCGCGAGGTAGCCGGGGCCGCGGCGGAGCTCCACCATGCGGCCGATGTCGAACAGCACCCAGAGGTTGAAGCCAACGTGCACGAGGTTCCCGTGGACGAAGGCGTAGCTGACGAAACGCCACCAAACGTCGAACTGAGCGCCGACGCCCAAGACGAATGCGGCCAAGGCGCTGCTCGCGTCCAGGCGCACGTTGCCGGCCACGAAGGGCCCGAAGCCTCGGTCGAGGAGCAGCTGGCCGACGAACGCCAGCGCGATCGTCGCCACGGCGGTCCAGGTCGCGGGCGTGCGCCCACGGGTGCGCGCCGGCGGCGGCGCGGGCTCACCGACGGCGTCCAGCGCCCGCACGTGCGGCCCGCGGCGCCCTTCCGG
>JAGXHO010000101.1 GCA_024636105.1 Trueperaceae bacterium
CGTGTGCGTCGACGCCGAACTGGGTTGAACGCCCCGGGGTAGGGGGAGCAGCATCGGACCACGACCACCAGCGGTCGTGAACGCAGGCCGTTCGGCATGAGCCTACGGGCAGTGCGGCGGTACCACGGCCGAGCCGGTGGTGCCGGATTCCCTCGGAGGCTGACGCTCTGGCGCGTGCCCTCACCCTGGTGGACGTCTTCCGCCCCACCTCGGCGGCCTGGTCGCCCCTCGGCATGGCTCGCGACCGAGGCCCACTACGGATCCTCTGACGCCTAGTCGGCGGCGTGTAACGAGGTCACCTATCCGCCTCCGCGCGTCACGTGTCGAGCGACCCGTGCACCACTTGCCCGTCGACGATCACGGCCACCACCTCGACGCCGGCGTGTCCGGTGTCGCGCACCACGGTCCAGTCGTCGGGGTCGTCGCGACCCAGGAGCGCTCGTGGGGTTCGCGCCGCCATCGCGAACGCGTCGCGGAGCGAGGCACCGGTGACGGTAATCGCCGCACGAACGCCGTCGAGCAGCGAGCTGGCGGAGCCCGCGAGGTAGGGCGTACCGGCCACCGTCAAGCGCCCCGACTGCGCCAAGTGCACACGACCACCGACGGCCGCCTCGTACGTGCCGGGCGGCATGCCGGCGAGGGCGACCGCGTCGCTCGTCAGGATCAGGCGGTCAGGGCCCTTGACCTTCACCCACACGCGCATCACGGACTCGGGCAGGTGATGGCCGTCGAAGATCGCGGACGCCATGAGCCGGTCCTCGGCCAACTGTTCCCAGATCACGTTGGGGTGTCGTGGCAGCAGCGCCGGTGCACCGTTGCCGAGGTGGGTCGACAAGCGCGCGCCGGCGGAGACGGCCGCCTGGATCGCCTCGACGTCGGCCACCGTGTGTCCGAGCGCCACGGTGACGCCGTGGCCGACGAGGTACGCGATGAGGTCGATGGCGCCGGGTACCTCCGGCGCGAGCGTGACGAGCTGGATGGTGCCCCCAGCGGCGGCCTGGAGGTCGTCGAACAAGGTGCGGTCGGCGGCGCGCACGTGCGCCACCGGATGCGCCCCGCGCGCGCCATCGGTCGGCGACAGGAATGGGCCCTCCAGATGAATGCCGGCGACCGCCCGCGCGACCACCGCGGACTCCGTGGTGGCCGCGCGCACGGCGCGCAGGCACGCCCGCAGGTCGTCAGGAGAAGCGGTGATTACCGTCGGAAGGTAGCGCGCGACGCCTTTGGCGTGCAGTGCGCGCGTCATGCCCTCGAACCCGGCCACGTCGAGGCCGCCGGCGTTGACGTCGTGCCCGGCGAAGCCGTTGACCTGGACGTCGAACCAACCGCGACCAATCCATGTGTCCGAAGGCGATCGCCCTGTCGTCGCGGGGCGCACATCCACGCCGCCAGCGCTTCGCACCACGTCGACCATCCGACCGCTTTCGATGTCGCGTGCGACCATTGCCTGCCTCCTCGGGCTGCTGTGTACCGCCGATTGGAATCGCGCACAGCGCCGCCGTGCCCCAACGCTAATGTTAACTAACAGGTAGAAACGAATGCCGATGCCGCCCGATCCACCTTCGCTCTCTACTAGTGACCCGGCCCGCCCACGGCCGGTTCGCACCGCCAACGTGCGGGCGGTGGTCGAGCGACTGGCGCTCGAGGGCCCCGCCTCGCGCACCGATCTGGCGCGTGCCGTCGGCCTCTCGGCGACCTCGGTAGGGCGGCTCGTCGACGACCTACTCCGCAGCGGCCTCGTCGCCGAGGGCGCCCGGGTGGCCTCGGGCGTCGGACGCCCGCAGACCCTCGTGCACCTGCGTGGCGACGCCGCGAGCGTCGCCGGGGTGAGCATCCGGTCGCGGTCGGTGCGCGTTTGCCTCGCAGATCTCGACGGCGCGGTCCTCGCTGCGGCGCGCGTCGACCGCGCCGACGACACGCCCGATGCCCTAGCGCGACAGGTGGTGGCTGTGGTCGCCGACCTCCGCGACCGAATCACTGCCAGCGGCCCGCTGGCCGCCGTCGCAATCGGAGTTTCCGGGGTCTGGGACGGCGCCCGACGACGCGTGTTCGCAGCGCCCAACCTCGCGGTGCTCGAGGGGGTCGACGCGCAAGCGCTGTTCGAAGACGCTCTCGCGGACGTGGTTGCGAGCCGCGCGGTGACCCTCGACAACGACGTCAACCTGGCCGCCGTCGGCGAGTACGTGCACGGCGCGGCGCGCGGCTGCGACGGGTTCTTCTACCTGAGCCTAGGCTCGGGGGTTGGCGGCGCGATGGTCGTGGCCGGGACCGTCCACCGTGGCGCCTCGGGTTTCGCCGGTGAGATCGGCTCGCTGCCCGTGGTCCACGACGGGCGGATCGCCCGCCTCGAGGACCTGTTGGGGCGCCGCCCGCTCGAGGCCCGCGCTCACGAGTTCGGCCTCGCGCCGGGCGACGACGAGGTCCTCGCATGGCTCGAGCGCGATGACCCCGATGCCGGGCCGCTCGTCGACCACGTGGCCGGCATCGTCGGCCAAGCGCTCGCCGCGGTCGTCGTGACCCTCGACCCTCGGTTGATCGTACTCGGGGGCAGTGTCGACCGCTTCGCGCCCACCTTCACCGAGCGCGCGCGAGAACATCTGGCCGCTTTCGTGCCGGTGGTTCCGAAGATGGTCTCGACGCAGGTCGGGCACGAGGCGCCCTTGCTGGGCGCCGTCGTCCAGGCTCGCGCCACCGCCCGCGCCGTGCTCGTGCAGCGCGCAGTGTCGGCCAGCGGTGTCTCGTGAGCGGGCCCGTCGCTAGGCGCCGACGTCGACCCATGCTCGAGGCGCATGCGCCTCCGAAGGAGGCCGACGTGGCTTGACGCGGCCACCGCCCCCCACCGACGCTCGTGCCCCCCCATCCCCCGCCTTGGAGGTTCGTCCATGAAGCTCATCCGATCCGTCTTCCTCGTACTCGCCACCGCCTTGCTCGTGTCGACCGCCTTTGCTCAGACCACTTGGCGACTCGGCCACATCCGCGACGTCAACCACCCCACGCATGCGGGCGCCGTGCGCTTCGCCGAGCTCGTCGCCGAGAAGACCGACGGCCGCATCCAGGTCGAGGTCTACTCCGATAGCCAGCTAGGTGGCATCCAGGAGATGTTCGTCCAGATGCAGACTGGCGACCTGGCGATGGTGTACGGCGGCATCAATACGCTCGCGTTCATCGCGGGCGGCGAAGCCTTCGAGATCACGGCGATCCCCTTCCTGTACCGCGACTACGAGCACATGCGCGCCGCGCTGCAGGCCGACTTCTTCGCTCCGGTGTTCGCGGCGGCCGAAGAAGCCACAGGCATCCACGTGATCAACTTGGCCGGCGACACCGCGCCGCGCGGACTCTCGGCGAGCAAGCCGATCTATGGCCCGGCCGACTTCGAGCGGCTCAAGATCCGCACGGCGGCCAGCGAGGTCGTGCTGCGTGCGATGCAGACGCTGGGCGCGCTGCCCCAGCAGGTGCCGTTCGCCGACCTGTACGTGGCGCTTCGCACCGGCGTCGTCGACGCCCAAGAGAACGGTGCGATCACCGTGGTGAACGCTAGCCTCTACGAGGTGCAGGACTACTACATGGTCACCGACTACATCCGCGACATCGAGGCGTTCTACGTCGACCCCAACATCTGGAACGCCCTTTCGGACGCCGACCGGCAGGCGGTCTTCGAGGCGACCGAAGAGGCCGGGGCGCTCGTCACCGAGCTGACCGCGGCCCAGCTCGACGAAGCGCTTGCGTTCCTTGCGGACAACATCACCGTGATCCGCGAGCCCGAACTCGACCTGCCCGCCATCCGCGCCGCCCTCGAGGGGACCTTCCTCGACTGGGACGGCACCAAGTGGCCGGCCGGCTTGCTCGAAGCGATCCGCGGCCTCTAGACCACGCCGGGGGTGGTGTCCGGGACCCGGACGCCACCCCCCTATTGCTGATCACCGTCTCGCTGATCCGCGCAAAGGAACCGAGTGATCCTCCTTCTGTTCGTCCTTCTCTTCGGTCTTATGGGCGTCGGCTTTTCCATCTGGACGGCCATGGGTCTGAGCGGCACGCTGTACCTGCTACTGCAGGGCGACGTGTCGATGCGGATCGTGGTCTCGCGGATGGTGAGCGGCATCGACATCGAGACCCTGATCGCAATCCCATTCTTCCTGCTCGCCGGCGAGATCATGAACCAGGCAGGAATCACTCGGCGCCTCGCAGACTTCGCCGACCTGTTCGTCGGTCGCTTCCGGGCTGGCCTAGCGTACGTATCGATCGTCGTGAGCATGATCATGGCCGGCGTGTCGGGCTCCGCCGTCGCCGACGCCACGTCGACCTCCGCCGTCCTCCACCCGATCATGCGCAAGCGCGGTTACGACGACCGTTTCGCTGCGGCCGTCAACGCGAGCTCTGCGGTGATCGGGCCGATCGTCCCACCGAGCATCCCGATGGTGTTCATCGGCGTGATCAGCGGCGTTTCGATCGGTCGCCTGTTTCTCGGCGGCATCGTGCCTGGCGTATTGATGGCGGTGTTCCTCTGGGTGCTCGTCACCGTCTTGGCTCGTCGCCGCGGTTACCCGCCCGCCGCTAGCACCTTCACCTGGCCGCGCTTCTGGACGCTCCTCCGTGAGTCGATCCTCGCGATCCTTGCGCCCGCGTTCATCATCGCCGGCGTCGTGTTCGGGTTCGTGACCATCATCGAGGTCGCGGCCCTCTCGATCCTCTATGTGCTCGTGCTCGGCGTGTTCGTCTACAGGACCATCACCCTCGCCAAACTCGTGGATGTGTTCCGACGTGCTTCGATCGCTTCCGCGGCGCTCATGGCGGTGTTTGCCGTCGTCGGCATCTATCAGTACATCGTCGCCACCGAGCAGCTCGGCGGCCAGTTGGCAGGCGTGATCGAGGGCCTGGGGCTCGGCCGCACCGGCTTCCTGCTGTTCACGACCCTCTTCTTTCTCTTGATGGGCGCCATCCTCGACGCCATCCCCGTCATGCTCATATTCTTCCCCGTGCTGCTACCGATCGCGATGGGGCTCGGCATCGACCCGACCCACTTCGGGGTCGTCACCGTCCTCAACCTGATGATCGGCCTGCTGACGCCTCCGATCGGCGTACTGCTCTTCGTCCAGACGAAGATCGCCGGCGTCGGCTTCGCCGAATTGGTCAAGGAGCTGTGGCCGCACATCGCGATGCTTCTGGCCGTGCTGCTGCTCATCACCTTCGTCCCACAGCTCGTGCTGTGGATTCCGAACCTGGTCTTCTGACGCCGTGAAGCGCATTACCCAGCTCTTCGATCGATTCGCCTGGGCCCTGGAGCACCTTCTGGCCATCGGCTTCATGGCGCTGTTCGCGGTGACGATTCTCAACATCGTGCTGCGCAACGTCGCGGGCATAGCGTGGATGTGGATCCCAGGCTTCTCGCGCCTGGCCTTCATCTGGCTCGTGTTCCTTGGTATCGCTGCCGCCATGCGCCGCGGCGAGCACCTGGTGATCGACCTGCTCGAGCGCCGCCTCCGCGGCCGGGCCAAGCGCGGGCTGCTCGTCATCCTCCATGCGGCTCTGCTGCCGTTCTACTGGATGCTTCTCACGTACGGGTACGAGGTCGCCCAGGTGCGGATGCGCATCCCCTTCGACACTTGGCGCTTCCCGACGGGGTGGGCCTACATGGCCGTCCCGGTCGCCGCCGCCATCCTCTTGGCGTTCACGCTCGAACGCCTCGTGAGCCTCGCAAGGGAGCGACCCAATCCATGACCCCCCATCACCTCGATCAATACGCTGACGCATTGCAGACCGCGTTCACCTCCATCGCCGCGCAACGCGACGCCTTCGAGGCCGCCGCGCGCGTTCTTGCCCGTGCGATCGCCGACGATCAGCTGGTCCACGTGATCGGTCCCGGCGGCCACTCCAACATGGCCGCCGAGGAGGTGCTCTGGCGCGCGGGCGGGCTGGTGCCGATCAACGCGATCCTCGACGCCGGCACCAACCTCATCCACGGAGCCAAGCGCTCGAACTACGTCGAGCGGACGCCGGGGTACGCGAAGCAGGTGCTCGATGCCTACCGCGTCGGTCGGACGCCCGGCGAGGTCATCGTCATCGTCAACGCCTACGGCATCAACGCCATGACGATCGACACCGCGCTCGAGGCGAAGAAGCGCGGCATGACGTCGATCGCCATCACGTCGCGCGGCTTCGCTGATCGCCTGGCGGCCGACCACCCGTCGCGGCACCCGTCGGCGAAGAACCTCTACCAAGAGGTCGACCACTTCCTCGACTGCTTTGTCCCGTACGGCGACGCCGTGGTCGAGATCGAGGGCGCGTCGCAAAAGACCGGCCCCACGGCGACGATGTGCAACCTCTACACGCTAAACCTGCTCATGGTGGAGACGGTGGCGCAGCTCGTGGCGCTCGGGGTCGAGCCGCCGCTGTGGATGAGCGCGAACTTGCCCGGCGGCGACGCCGCCAACCGCGCCAACGAGGAGAAGTACATCCCCCGCATCAAGCACCTGGGCTAGGAGCACGAGCGAGTCTCCATCGCGCAGCCGCCTCGACCGAAGGGATTCCGATGCCGCCGCACGACGTCCACGAGCACCGTCGCGAACTTGCCCCCGCGGGACGCCGCTTCGATCCGCGGATCGTCGCGTGTTACCTCTACCCGATCACCCGCTACGGCTACCCACCGCCCGCCGAGGGTACCGAGCAGTACGTCGAGGAGCTCGCGGCCCTCGGCTTCCGGTCGATCGAGCTGGAGGGGATCCACGCGCCGCACCTGCGCGCGATGCACCGGATGCGCGGCGATGTGCGTCGGGCGCTCGACCGGTTGGAGGTGGCGGTTCCCTACTACTGCGTCGTGCTGCCTGGCCTGGCGTCCGCCGATCCGGTGGTGCGCGCGACGAGCCTCGAGCTGTTCGAGCTGGGCTGCGCGACGGCCCGCGACCTCGGTGCCAAGGGCGTGCTCGACAACGGTCCGCTGCCGCCGTACGCGTTCCCCGGCGACGTCCCCGTCGTGCGGCATTACGACGAGGACGTCCTCGCCCGGGCCGGCTTGCCGCCGACGCTCGACTGGAACCGCTACTGGGACGACCTCGTCACGACCTACCGCGCCGCGTGCGACATCGCCGCGCGCTTCGGGCTGACGTACCTGGTCCATCCCGCCATCGGCGTCCTGTGCGCGAACACCGACGGCTTCCTGCTCTTCCAGGCGGCCGTCGACCGGCCCAACTTGCGCTTCAACCTCGACACCGCCAACCAGTTCGTGGCGCGCGATCACCTGCCGCTGTCGATCGTCCGGCTCGCCGACCACGTCGACTACATCCACGTCTCCGACAACCGTGGCGCGAAGCCGGAGCACCTGCCGATCGGGGCGGGCGCGATCGACTGGGACGTGTTCTTCCGCACCCTTGAGCAGATCGGCTACCGCGGTGCGTTCGGGATCGACATCGGCGGCAGCGAGTCCGACGTCGCCGACCTCGACCGGGCGTACGTCGAGGCGGCGACCTTCCTCGAGGGGCGCCTGCAGCCGTGATCGAGCGGCTGCGCGCGGGCGAGGGGGGTCGCATGCGCGCGATCCGCCTCCGCGCCCTCGCCGACGCGCCCGAGGCCTTCGGTTCCACCTACGAGGAAGCCGAGCGCCGGAGCCTCGAGGATTGGGAGGCCCAGATCGAGCGACTCCCGACCTTCGTGTGGCGCGAGGGCGACGCGGACCTGGGCGCCGACCTGGGCATGGTGCGCGGCGCGCCCCACGACGGCGACCCCGGTGCGGCGTACCTGATCTCGATGTGGGTGGCGCCGGAGGCGCGCGGCCGCGGGATCGGCTCGGCGCTCGTGGGCGAGGTCGTCGCCTGGGCGCGCGGGCGCGGATTGCGGCGGCTCGTTCTGGACGTGGCGGCGCAGAATGCGGGGGCACGGCGGCTCTACGAACGCTGCGGCTTCGTCGCGACCGGCGCGATCGGTGCGCTCCCGCCGCCGCGCGAGCACGTGCGGGAGCTGGAGATGGTGCTGGACCTGGCGCTGGACCTGGCGCCCGGCGGACCTTCGGCGCTCGGCGATGCATGACGGCGAGTTCCCGATCGACGAGGCGCTCGTCGGGCGCCTGCTGGCCGCGGAACGTCCCGAGTTCGCGGGCCTGACCGTCCGCGCTTGGCCGTCGACGGGCACCGTGAACGTCCTCTACCGGCTCGGCGAGCACCTGGTCGCGCGCCTGCCGCGACTGCCGCGCTTCGCGGAGGCCTTGGAGCGCGAGCTGGCGTGGCTGCCGAAGCTGGCGCCGCGGCTGTCGCTGCGCCTGCCCGAACCCGTCGCCGTCGGCCGGCCGACGAGCGAGTTCCCGTGCGTCTGGGCGGTCTACCGGTGGTTGGACGGTGCGGAGTACGGGGAGGGCGTCGTCACGGACGAGCGGACGGCGGCCCGGGCGCTCGCGCGGTCCGTGGGCGAGCTGGGCGCGATCGACCTGGCGGACGGTCCCGTGGCGGGCCGCGCACCGCTCGCCGCACTGGACGTCGGCACCCGCGCCGCGGTCGAGGCGGCCCGCGGGGCGTACGACGCCGACGCCGCACTGGCCTGCTGGGATCGTGCGCTCGCGGCGCCCGTCTGGAACGGGGTTCGGAGCTGGATCCACGGCGACCTCATGCGCCCAAACCTGCTCGTGCGCGACGGCCGCCTCGACGCGGCGATCGACTTCGGTGGCGTCGGCGTGGGCGATCCGGCCATGGACCTGGTCGCGGCGTGGAGCGTGTTCGGGCCGGCGGGTCGGGCGGCCTTCCGCGAAGCCCTGGGGCGGGACGCCCGGATCGAGGCCGGTACCTGGGACCGGGCGCGCGGGTACGCGCTGCATCAAGCGGCGCTGATCGTGCCCTACTATGCGGACTCGTACCCCCGGTTCGCGGCGGAGGGGGTGCGCATTGTGGTCGAGGTGCTGGGGGACGTCGATTGACCGGTGCGACCGGATCGGTCGGGGAGGTCCCGTGGAGGAGCGAGCGTTGTTCACCAGCTTCTGGATCAAGGAGTCGGCGACCACCCGGCGCGTACTCGCGCGCGTGCCGGAGGGGTCGACCTACCGCCCCGACCCGCGGTCGCGCACCGCGCAGGAGATCGCTTCGTGATGGGCCCTGAGGTGGGTGGTAAGGGTAGCGAGTCTCCACGGCGCGTCCTCGTGGCGTCGGAGGCCGGCGTGACGATCCGTCGGATGGCCGACGTGATGGACGTGATCGGCGCCGCCTACGACGCGGACGCGCTGATCCTCACCGCCGACGACGTGGACCCGACCTTCTTCGACCTGCGCACGGGATTGGCGGGGGAGCTGTTCCAGAAGGCGACGCAGTACGGGTTGCGGTTGGCGCTGGTGCTCCCGGACCCAGCGGTGCATGGGCCGCGTTGGACGGAGCTGGCGTACGAGCACCGGCGCCACCACACGGTACGCATCGTCGCGTCGCGGGCGGAGGCGGACGGGTGGCTGGCGACGTGACGGCCTGATCCTCTTCCGCCAGGACGGCCTCGACGGCGTTCGGACGGGCGCGGTCACGCTCGCGTTCCGGCGACCTGTGCCACCTGGTGGGGCAGGAGAAGGAAGACTTCAAACGCAACGTGCGCGAAGTCAAGCACCTCGGGCTCATCGTGAGCCTGGGGACGGGGTACCGGTTGTCGCCGCGTGGCGAAGCGCTCCTTGGTGCGCCGCCGTAGGACCGGCCACGCGCCGTGCGCTAGGCTTCGATATGTCCGTCCGACGGCTCAGCCCTTCCGACGCCGAGCAGTTCCAGGCGCTGCGGTTGCGCGGCTTGCAGGAGTGCCCGACCGCGTTCGCCTCGAGCTACGAGGAGGAGGTGGACACGCCGCTGCCCGTCGTCGCCGAACGGCTGGCGCCCCGGCCGGACGGAGCGCTGTTCGGTTGGTTCGAGGGCGTCACGCTGGTCGGTGTGGTCGGCGTGCAGCGCGAGGGTATGGCCAAGCTCGCGCACCGGGCGATGGTCTGGGGCATGTACGTTGCCCCCGAGGCCCGAAGGGGTGGCGTCGGGCGGCACCTCGTCGTGCACGCCCTCGAGTACGCGGCTCGCGACCTGGGCGTGCGCCAGGTTCACCTCGGCGTCACCACCGAGAACGTGGCGGCGCTGACGCTGTACCGCGGCGTCGGGTTCGAGGTGTACGGAACCGAACGCGGCTACCTGCTCATCGACGGCGTGCTGCACGACGAGCACCTGATGGTGCTTTTCGTCGAGCGGACCGTGTGAGCGCGGCAGAGCGGTAGCGGTCGCCGGTGGTGCGTCGTTGAGCTTGAGAACTTAGGAGAGGGCATGCACGGTGACGCGATCGGCGGTCCCATCCGTGGGCGCCTGTACGTCGCGGCACCGCCCAAGAAGGTGGTCGCCGCACTCGCCCCGGACGCCAGACGCGCCTCGTTCAGGGCGGTGATGCACGTGCGCGCGGACGAGTGGATCGAAACCCACGCCGGCCGGTCGATCGCAGTGTTCCACCTCGGCCCGTGGCTCGTTCACGCGGCCGCGCGCCGGAGCGGGTCGACGTATCAACGCCTCAGGGCGCGGGGGGCCCGCGCACCTCGACCTCGTGCACGATGACCCAGCCCGGACCCGTGCCGTCGGCGTCCATCTGCGCCACCTCGAAGCGCACGTAGCGCACGCCCTCGATCGGCGGATCGAAGACGCGTTCGAGCACGTCGCCGGCGGCGACCGACTGACTGAACGTGTGGAGCACGTCGCCCGGTGCCGGCGCGCCCTCCGCCCGGCCGTAGACGACGATCGTCGCGTCGCCCTGCGGGGTAACGGAGCCGATGGGGACGCGCACGCGCTCGATCGTCGGCTCCGCTTCCAGGTCGATCTCGATCCACTGCGGCGCGCCCGCGGCCGCCGACCACCAGCTGTGCATGCTCAGGTCGACGCCGTTTCGCCCATCGAAGCCGTCCTCGGCGTTCGACACGGTCACCGGTCGGCGGTACGACAGCAGGTCGCTCTCGAGCATCTCGGTGCCGGGGGCGCACGGATCGGGGCGCTCGGCCGGGGCGAGCGCCGCGTTCACGGCGCCGCCGGCATCGGTGCCGGCCCACAGGTCGGGCACGGCGAGCTCGCCGCTGCCCCAGGTCCAGTGCATCCAACCGACGAACCCGAGCGCGCACGATTGGACCTGCCAGTGCTGGACCATCATGGCGGCGTCGCCGGGGTCGGGGACCGTGAGCTTGCCGACGCCGAACTCGCCGAGCACGAGCGGTTTGGAGGCCGGGTAGTCCGCGAGCTCGAAGCTCTCGGCGTACTCGTCCCAGTACGTCAGCACGCCGTCCGGGTAGGCGTGGTGCGCGTAGAAGTCGAGCGACGAGTTCGCGACCACGTACGGCGCGTAGGCCATCCAGTTCGAGTCGGGACCCAGGTCGTGGAAGAAGCCGATCGTGACCAGGGCGCCCGGCAGGCGGTCCCGGATCACCGCCGCCATGTCGTCGATCCAGGCGACCAGGTTCTCGTCCATCATCCGCCGCAGGTCGCCCTCGTCGCCCAGCTCGTACGTCTCGCCGTTGGCGGTCGTGAGCAGACCGGAGCCGTGGGAGAACGGCTGGACGTCGCGCTCGAAGAACGGCTCGTTGCGCAGCTCGAAGGCGAGGATCCGGTCCACCGCGGCGCGCTGCACGATGAGGCCGTCGACGACGTCGCCGAAGAAGGCGCGGTTGGCCGCCCGCCCGCCGGTGCTCAGGTAGGAGAGGTTGTAGCCGAGGTAGTCGTCGCAGCACGACGTCGCGTTGAGGTCGCCGTAGCCGCCGTCGTCTGGGACCTCGTTCATCGTGAACACGACGTACATGCCGCGCTCGGCGAGGAGGTCGAGGAAGCGCGCGAGGTTCGCGAGGTACGCCGGTCGGATGCCGCCCGCCGGATCGCCCATGCAACCACCCTGCACGACGTCGCAGTGGTCCCACCACACGCGCACGGTGTTGTAGCCCTGCGCCGCCATCAGATCGAGGTCGGAGGTGGCTTGCGCGAGCTGGTTCTCGTCGACGTTGAAGAGCAGGTCCATCCGCCTGGTGCCGCCGTCGGGGTGGGGGCGGTCGGCCCATCGGTTGTAGTTGCCGCCGCGGACGACGAAGGTCTCGGCGGTGGTGCGGTCGTAGAACTCACCCACACCGCCGACCACGCGGATGCCGATCCGCGGCTCGGGGGTTTCCCACGCTGGTGGGGCGCCGGGGGCGCACGCATGGAGCGCGAGCACGCCCACGATCAGCAGGAGGGCACGAGTGAGCGGACGAAGGCGACGCTCGACGTGCGGCAGGTGCCACGGTGCTCGTGGGCGCGAAGGGCGTGTCACGGTGACCTCCTTGCGGTGCCGGAAGGCTTTGGACGGGTGATGCGGAGGCTAGCACGGCGCCTCCCGGCGGCGCGGTACGGACGCGTTCCCGGCCGGTGGTTTCCCGTCGGTGCGCACCCGGCCTTGCGCCCCGCGCCGTCGCGCCCTACCCTCGCGCATGGCTGCCGTTCGGATCGTTCCATGCATCTGGCTCGACGACCAAGCCGAGGCCGCGGCCTCGTTCTACGTGTCCGCGTTCGCCGAAGGGCGCGTCGACGCCGTCGCGCGCTACCCGCGCTCGGGCGAGAACCCGTCGAACAGACCGCCCGGGAGCGTCCTCACGGTGGATTTCACCGTCGCCGGCCAACGCTTCACGCTGCTGAACGGCGGACCGAGCTTCAAGCCCAACCCGAGCGTCTCGTTCCACGTCCACCTGCCGGACGCGGCGGCGGTCGACGCCCTGCACGCCGGCCTGGGTGCGGGCGGCATGGACCTGATGCCGCTCGACGCCTACCCGTGGAGCCCGCGCTTCGTGTGGCTTCAGGACCGCTTCGGGGTGTCTTGGCAGCTGATGGCGCGCACCGACGCCGCGCGCCCCACGGTGGTGCCGGCGGTCATGTTCGGCGGGCCGCAGCACGGGCGGGCGCGCGACGCCATCGCCGCGTACGTGGCCGCGCTGCCCGGTTCGCGCGTCGTCCAGGTCGAGGACTTCGGCGAGGGGGAGGGGGGCGAGGTCGGCACCGTCAAGCAGGCCGCCGTCGAACTGCTCGGCCAACCGTTCGTCGCGATGGACGGTGGGTCTGGGCACGCCTTCGGCTTCGACATGGGGCTGTCGCTCCAGGTGATGTGCGCCGACCAGGCCGAGGTCGACGCGGTCGCGGCGGCGCTCGCGGCCGACGGCGGCACCGAGGACCAGTGCGGCTGGGTGCGCGACCGCTTCGGCCTATGGTGGCAGGTGGTCCCCGAGCAGGTCGGTGCCTGGATGGCGTCGGACGACGAAGCCGCGCGCGACCGGGTGTTCAAGGCGCTGTTGCCGATGCACCGGCTCGACGTGACGGCGCTCGAGCGCGCCTACCGAGGAGGATGACGTGCCGATCGCGAAGAACCCAGCAAAGAACGACCACAAGATCGAGGTCGAGAACGTCAACGTGCCCGGCCGTACGACCCGGGTCGAAGCGACCATGTACCAGGCCGCCCGCGCCGCGCTGCTCCGCGCGCTTCCCGACGCGCCGCCGGGCCTCACCCAGGCCGAGATGATCGACGCCACCAAGCGCCACCTGCCCGACGACCTGTTCCCCGGCGGGGCGAAGGCCGGCTGGTGGGTCAAGTGCGTGCAGCTCGACCTCGAAGCCAAGGGCTTGGTCCTGCGCGACCCCTTGGCGAAGCCGCTGCGGTGGCGGCGGGGTCGCGCGACGCCTTGACGCGCGAAGTGGTGACGCGCCACCCGACCTCGCGGTCCGCGGCGTGTGCGCGTACCCTCGGCACGTGTCGGTCGAGTCCTGCACGGGCGCGCTCTTGCCGCGTCCGTCCGCTCGAGCGATAGTTCCCCGATGGCGCCCCAAGAAGGAGAAGGCAACCTGTCATGCGCACCGTGAAGCTCGAGGAGATGAACACCCGGTCGTTCGCCGAGAGCGGCTACGACACCGCGATCGTCCCGATCGGCGCGTGCGAGAGCCATGGCGAGCACATGCCCTTCGGCACGGATGGGCTGACGTCGCACGCTCTGGCGGTGCGGATCGCGCAGGAGTGCGAGAAGAGCTTCGTCTTGCCGGCCTACTACCTGGGGATGAGCACGCACTACCGGCACAAGCCGATCAACATCACGCTGACGAACGAGACCCAGGTCCGGGTCCTGACCGAGGTGCTCGAGTCGCTGCACCACTGGGGCATCCGCAAGGTGCTGATCCTCAACGGCCACGACGGCAACATCCCCTGCGCCGAGATCGCGGCCCGCGACGTCAAGGTGCGCCATCCCGAGATGTCGCTCGCGGTGTTCGACTGGTGGACGATCCTGGCGCAGATGCTGCCGGAAGGCACCTTCGAGGTCTGGTCGGGTTGGGGCCATGGCGGTGAGGTCGAGACCTCGATCGGGTTGGCGCTCTTCCCGGAACTGATGCGCATGGAGGACGCCCGCGGCCAGATCCCGACCCGACTCGACCCGTTCGTCAAGGAAATCTGGACCTTCGACGAGATCACCGGGTACGGCGCCAGTGGCGCGGCCGAGAAGGGTACGCCCGAGAAGGGCGCGCTGATCGTCGACGCCGTGATCCGCTACATGACCGACTACATGCGCCGCTTCGAGCGGGAGGGGCTGGTCTACCATCCGGTCGACGCGCTCGACTACCCGAACCCGTGAGGCGAAGGACGCCGGCACGGATCGCGTGAAGAACGCGGTCCTCGACGCCCCCACCGCGACCCTCGATGCCGAGCTCACCGCCCGCGTCGATCCGAGGGCGCACACCTACTGGACGAACCTCATGAAGGGCGAGGCCGTCTTCCGCGGCGTCCCCATGGCGGGGGTTCGGGCATCGGTCCGCGGCGTCTGGTCGGCGCACGCCCTGGCGTCGTGGACGACCGAGGACCTGCTCGCGCTCGCGCAGAGGTGGTTCGCCGGCGCCTTCAGCGAAGCGCAGCTCGCGGCCGTGCTGCTGCTGGCTGAGCACGCGCACGACCGGCTGCGGGTCGACCACGTGGACGCCTTGGCGGCACCGCTCGCGGCCGGCCACGTCCGGGACTGGAACGTGGCCGATTGGTACGCGGTCAAGGCGTTGCATGCGTTCCTGACGGGCGGAAGGGGCGCGGGCGGCGACGAGCTCGAGGCGCGCGCCCGGGCGCTGGCGGGGTGGACCACCGCCTCGTCGCTCTGGCAACGTCGCGCGGGCCTGGTCGCGTTCGTCAAGCTTGCGCCAGGGGCGACCGAGGCGTTCGAAGGGTTCGTGCCGCTCGTCCTGGACGCGTGCGCGAACAACCTCGCGCACGACGGTCGGTTCGCGCATACTGGCCCTGGTTGGGTGCTGCGGGAGCTGTCGCGGGCGGTGCCCGACGTCGTCGCGGACTTCGTCGCCGCGCATCCCGAGATGAGCGCCGAGGCACGGCGGATGGCGACCGCGCGGTTGCGGCCGGGGCCTTATCGGCGGAGGTGAGCGCATGGGGCAACGCTCAGAAGGGGTCCGGGTGAGCCGCGTCAGCGGCGGACGACGCGCGTCCTCTCCAGACGTCGGGCCGCACGTGGGACCCCGGAGGTAGGTTTCGGCGATGCCTTCGAGCGCGGACGAGATCGTCGGGCTCTACGAGCGACACGCAGCGACGTGGGACCGAGGTCGCGCTGCCGACCTGACCCTCGAGCGTGGCTGGATCGAGCGATTCGTGGAGCGCCTCCCTTCGGGCGGCTCGGTGCTCGACCTCGGATGCGGATCGGGTCAACCGATCGCCCGCGCCCTCCTCGAACGTGGCTTCGCCGTCGTCGGCATCGACGCCTCGCCGACGCTCGTCGCGACCTGCAGGAGCCGCTTCCCGTCGGCAGAGTGGCTCGTGGCCGACATGCGCGGCCTGTCGCTCGACCGCCGCTTCGATGGATTGGTCGCGTGGGACAGCTTCTTCCACCTCTCGCACGAGGACCAGCGGGCGATGTTCGCGGTCTTTCGCGACCATGCGGCCCCTGGTGCGCTGCTTCTGTTCACGACTGGTCCGGCGCACGGGGAAGCCATCGGGACGTACGAGGGCGAACCGCTGTTCCACGCCAGCCTGGCCCCGAGCGAGTACCGGGCGCTTCTCGTAGCGCACGGGTTCCGTGTGCTCGCGCACGTGGCCGAAGACCCGGAGTGCGGGCGCCACACGGTGTGGTTGGCGCAACGTGGGGAGGCCGACGGTGTCGTTTGAGGGTGTCGACCGCGGCGATCCCGTCACCGGAGGAGCCCACCGATGCGTCGGCTGATCGTGATCGAATTCGTCTCGCTCGACGGCGTCGTCCAGTCCCCGGGCGGCCCGGACGAGGACACCAGCGGCGGCTTCGCGCACGGCGGTTGGATCCTGCCGTACGCCGACCCCGTGCAGTCGGCCGTCGTCCGGGAGCAGATGAGCCTGCCGTTCGACCTGCTGTTGGGGCGCACGACCTTCGAGATCTGGGCGGCGTACTGGCCGCAGCATCCGGACGTGTGGCCGGGGGTGCGGACGGCGACCAAGTACGTCGCCTCGGCCACGCTGACGGCGCACGCGTGGCAGCCGTCCGTGTTCCTGAGCCGCGACGTCGCGGACCAGGTCGGGAGACTCAAGCGGCAACCGGGTCCGGACCTGCACGTGTACGGGAGCGCGAACCTGGTGCAGACGCTCCTGCAGCACGATCTGGTCGACGCGCTCTGGCTGCGGATCCATCCGATCACGCTGGGCCGGGGCAAGCGGCTGTTCGCGGGCGGCGCGATCCCGGCAGCGTTCCGGCTCGCGGAGCACCAGGTGACGGCGACGGGCGTGGTCCTCGCGACCTACGATCGGGCGGGCGCGATCCCGACCGGGCGATGACCGGCGTGCGCCAGGCGCTCGACGCCCTCCGCGACCCGGCGATCGCCGCCCACTCGCAGCGCTTCTTCAAGACGGGCCCGGGCGAGTACGGCGAGGGCGATTGCTTCCTGGGCATCCGGGTCCCCAAGCTTCGGGCCCTGGCCCGCGTGCACCGTTCGTTGCCGCTCGACGCGGTGGTCGAGCACCTCCGATCGGCCTGGCACGAGGAGCGGCTGCTGGCGCTCCTGATCCTGGTCGAGCAGCACCGCCGAGGCAGCGCCGAGGTCCGCGAGCGCATCCACCGCGCCTACCTCGACCACGCGCGGTACGTGAACAACTGGGACCTGGTCGACACGTCGGCGCCGCAGTTGGTCGGCGCGCACGTCGACCCGCGCGAGCCGGCGCTGCTCGAGCGGCTGGCGGACTCGAGGTCCGTGTGGGAGCGCCGGATCGCGGTCTTGGCGACCTTCCATTGGATCAGGGAGGGCGCGATCGAGCCGGCGCTGCGCATCGCCGACCGGCTCCAGGGCGACCCGCACGACCTCATCCACAAGGCCGTCGGATGGATGGTGCGCGAGGTGGGCAACCGCGACCGCCAGCGAATGGAAGCGTTCCTGGCCGAGCGCTACCGGGGGATGCCGCGCACCATGCTCCGCTACGCGATCGAGAAGCTGCCCGAAGCGCGCCGGCAGCGGTACCTGCGCGGGGAGGCGTGAGGCCCGCCGTCGACGGGCCTTCGGACGACACGTGCGCTACCTTCGAGACCAGAAGGGCCGGGGTTCAACGATTGGCGAAGGGCCGTGGATCCGCGGCGCCACGTCAACGGTGGGCCCGAGAGGGGTAATCGTGGGCAAGGTGTTCGCGAGTGTCGGCTTGAGCCTCGATGGCTACATGGCGCCGGAAGGAATGACCATGGAGCATTGGGATCGGCCCGACTACAAGGATTGGGGCGCCAAGTGGGGTGCGCTGATGGAGTGGATCCATGGCTTGCAGTACTTCCGAGAAAGCCACGACCTCGGACCAGGCGGAGAGATCGGGCCCGTCAACGACCTGCTACGGAGCACCACGGAGCGCATCGGCGCCAACATCATGGGGAAGCGGATGTTCGACGGTGGCGAGCGCGCTTGGCCGGAGGAGGCACCGTTCCACACGGCCGTGTTCGTCCTCACCCATCAGGAGCGCGAACCGTGGGTCCGCCCTGGCGGTACGACGTTCTTCTTCGTCACCAACGGCCCAGAGAGCGCGCTGGAGCAGGCGCGGGAGGCCGCCGGTGGGCGCGACGTGCGCATCGCGGGCGGTGCGGACGTGATCCAGCAGTACCTGAACCTTGGTGCGATCGACGAGCTGACGATCGCGCTTGCCCCAGTGCTGTTCGGCGGCGGGCGGCGCCTCTTCGAGAACCTCCAGGAGCCGATGTCTCGGTTCAAAGTCGATCAGGTGCTCGACGGCCCGGCCGCAACGCACCTCCGGTACGTGCGCGACGTCGTGCGTGGGGCGCCGGACGATGCACAGGCCGTAGCGTGACCGCAACGGGTCCGTGGAACCTCGACGCCGCGCACGGACGCCCGGCGGCCAGTGATCTGGCCATCCAGGCGCCCGGCGACGCCACGGTGAGAGGCTGATCGTGACGAAACGCGTCGAAGTGAGCGCGTCCATCTTGGGCACGCCGGCCGACGTCTGGCAGCTCGTCACCGAACCCAGGCACGTCGCCGCCTGGTACGCCTACGGCGGTGCCGAGATCGACCTGCGCCCCGGAGGCGCCATGCGGTTGCGCTGGGACGAGCATGGCGTGTTCATCGCGACCGAGGACGACTCGCTCGACTGGCTGTTCCCGCTCGGCGACCCGGCCACGTCGAGTTACCCGGCGTTCGTCGCCGACGTGGGGGCCTTGGCGATGGGGTCGGCGACCTACGAGTGGCGCTTGGCCCACAGCGAGAGCGTGGTGGCCGAGACGGGGTCGCCGTGGCCGTACGCGCAGCCGACCTGGGTGTTCTCCCGTCGGCGGCGGCAAGCTGGCCGGCCAGTTCTTCGACGCCGGGCTGCTCGACGAGCTGATCGTCCAGGTCGGCTCGGCCACCCTTGGGCGGGGCAAGCCGCTCTTCCCGCGGCGCGTGCTGCATCCGAAGCTGCGGCTCGTGTCGGCGCAGCCCATGGGGTCCGGGATGGCGGAGCTGCGCTACGAGGTCGTCCGGCCTCCTGTCGCCGGGGCCGAATGAGCGGCGGTTCGAGGCGTGGGCGGTCGAAGGATGCGTAGGGACGAGGCCCGGGGTCGGCTGGGTCGGCGTCGCGGCGCGGCAGCCGGCGAGCTCGCCGGCCTCGGGGTGCGCCTGGGGGCGTTCGCGTTCGATTACCTGCCGATCCTCGCGTACCTGACCGCGCTCGTTGCGGTCGGTGTCGCGCTGGGCCGAGCCTTCCCGGAGGCCGTCGCGGGCGCCTTTGCGGGCGCCGCGAGAGCCCAGGCGATCGGCTTCGCGACGGTCACGTTGCCCGTCGGGCTCTACTTCGCGCTGTCGGAAGCGTCTGCCCGGCGGGCGACGTGGGGGAAGCGGCGGCTGCGGCTCCAGGTGGTAGGTCCGGGTGCTCGGCGGCTGGGATTGGGCCGCTCGCTCGCGCGCACCGCCCTCAAGTTCGTCCCGTGGGAACTGGCGCACGGGGCGGTGTGGGGCTTCAGCCTGGCCGGCGACGCCCCCGCCACCGGGGCGACGGTGCTCTTGATCCTCGCGTGGGTGGGCGTCGGAGCGAACGCCGCGGCGATCGCGCGGTCGCGGCGGGCGGTGTACGACCGGCTCGCGGGGACGTCGGTGATCCGCCTGCCGTAATGGACGGCAGAGCGGTCGCTGACCGGCGCCACCGCCCCGGAACGCCGTCCCCGGCGCTTGGTTCAATTGCGGAGCCCAGGCAGGCGAGCGTTCCGTACCCTGACCGTGACGGCAGCGACCGTGAGATCGCGACGAGGAGGAGTGCATATGGCAGCCATGGTGAAGGTCATCGAGGTCCTGGCGCAGTCCGAGACGAGTTGGGACGACGCGGCCAGGGTGGCGCTCGCAGAGGCCTCCAAGACGATTCGGGGCATCAAGGGCATCTACGTCAAGGACATGCAGGCGGTCGTCGAGAACGATCGGATCGTGCAGTACCGGATCACCGCCAAGATCTCGTTCGTTCTCGACGGGAACGGCTGACCTCCAAAGACCTAGTAGCGGTCTCGATCCTGCTCGTGGCGCTCGTGGCGCTCGTGTCTGCCGCGCTCGTGGGGTCGGGCGCAAAGGAGCAGCCGGGAATGGGGGTCCTGGCTGCGCTCTTGGTCGCGGGCCGGGTGCTGGGGTCGCGCGGCGAGGGTCTGGCGGCGCTCGGGTTCGCGGCCCCGGCGTCGTGGCCGCGGACCGTGGCGCTGGCTCTGGTCCTGGGCGTCGTCCTGCAACTGCTCGCCGTCGTGATCGTCGACCCGCTGGCCGAGAAGCTGACCGGCGTCCCAC
This sequence comes from Trueperaceae bacterium, assembly GCA_024636105.1. The sequence continues at coordinate 20,202 of JAGXHO010000101.1, forward strand.
ACGACCACAGCGTGGTGGCGGGCGTGAAGGGGAGCTGGAAGGCGTTCGCGCTGTGGATGCTGATCGTGTGGCTCGTCGTCGCGCCGCTCGAGGAGGC